>NZ_JAMYKY010000021.1:0-99104 GCF_040317695.1 Mesorhizobium sp. M1403
CCTCTCGTCCTTTGGGGGGGGGCGGCGGTTTTGTTATACTCACCCCGGGGGGGGGCCCCCCCCGCCCGCCCCCCTCGTCAGGCTATGATCACAGGGCGCTTACTTGCCGCAGTGGTTGTCGTTCACCGTCGGCGCCATCGTGCCCGGAGCCTTGCCGGTCGCATCGGGCAGAGCCCCCTGCGGGCCCGGCGGGCAATTCCGGTCGGCATTCGAATTCGTCGTTGAGAAATCGCGAATGCTGTTGGTGATGGTCGAATCTGTGCCGGTGTCAGGGCCGCCATTATCCGGGACTACGACCGTCCGCCCGCTGCCGTCGGCAGCGGCTCCGGAGGGGTCGCCGACGTTCTGGGCCATCGCTGACGTGGCCAGACCGATCGTAAGCGCCGAAGCTGCGAGAATTTTCGTGAGCATGATGCTTCTCCTTTTTTACGAGGGTCGTCGCGTTGCGACTACGAAAACAACCGTTCGGGCGGGCGAAGGTTCCGACAAATTTCCTATGAATTCAGCATGTTCTCAGGTGTTCAAGGTGGCCGGCGCGCCATTGCACAGCCCGGCGTTTTCCTCGCTACATGAGCGTGCGCCTTGCTGTCCCGCCGGAACAGGAATGCTCCTTGCGAGTTCATACCTTTGTACAATGCGAACGCGCTGATGCGAATGGCGGCAGCGCAAACAAGGAGAGCAGACATCATGGGCCTTGGAACCATTCTCATCATCATCTTGGTCCTTGCCTTGCTTGGCGGCTTCAGCGGCTTGGGCGGCGGACCGTTCTACGGCACCGGCTATTACGGTGGCGGTGGCCTCGGCCTGGTGCTGCTCATCGTCATCATCTTGGTCGTGCTTGGGCGCATTTAGCGTCACGCTCACGACAAAACGCCTGCCGCCGGTAATAAGCGGCGGGCGTTTTGTCGTGAACAGACAAAAAGTCTCTGGGACCCTGGCTAAAAATGCCGACCCGCGCCGGACCCTTCTACACGGAGGACCCCGCCATAGCAGCAGCTTTAGTGTTGGCGATCGGCGGCCAGTGCTTCTTTTAGATCGGCGCTTAGCACGCCCTCGTTGAACAGCGACATGATACGGGCGGCCAACCGCTCGCGGACCGGACTGTCGTCCGCAACACCCAACTCGCGGCAGCAGTCGTCGAGCGCTTTTCTCAGCACGCTCAGTTCGGCTGGAGTTGCTGCACCATGCATCGACATGCCATCCTCCCTGAAAAGGGCGAAAGCGCGAAGCGTCTTTCAAGCATCCACTCGCCATGTCGGTGTGGATGACTCAAATTCAATTAGCGCCGCTCGCCTCCAAACTCAATGTACGGAAATTACCGAGCGGACAGATCGGGAACGACTACCTTTCACCTGCATTATTGTAGTGATCCAAGCCACCCTCATTTGGATCACTGGGCGTAGCCCACGACGCCCGAATGGAGCCCGTTGCATCCCTCGCGACGGGCTCTTTCGCGCCCGACATTCTTGATTTGTCGATTTCGTACCAAAGCACCTTTGGTACGTTTTCAACTCTAACTTTCAGTGGGATGTTTTCGTAGGCAAGCGGCAGGAGAAACTGCCGTGCATCGATTGATTTATTTATTTAGTAGGCTCCATACCTTTCAGCGCTTATATAAACCGTATCGTCCGCAGGTTATACCGGGCGCGGACGGCTGGGAGATCAAAACGCTCTTGCCCTGTTTTGGGCCTGGCTATGTCTGATCCAGCAATTTCCAATCAAAATCTATTCAAAAACAAGCTGTTGCGCCGGATTAGCGCCGGCGATTTTGCATTCCTCGAGCCGCACATCGAGCGCTGTTCGCTGGAGTTGCGGCAATCGCTCGAAGTATCCGGATCACCGATCGAGGCCATCTATTTCGTCGAGGACGGCATTGGTTCAGTGGTTGCGAAAATGCCGAATGGCAGCGATGCGGAAGTTGGCCTCATTGGCTTGGAAGGTATGACCGGCTCGGCCCTGGTGATGGGCGACGATCGCATGGTCCATGATTGTTATGTGCAACTGGCGGGAGAAGCCGCCAGGATAGATGCCGAGCCATTCAAGGCAGCGCTGACGCAAAGCCCGACACTGCGGCTGTTTTTGTTGCGCTACGTGCAGTGTCTACATGTCCAGACCGGCTACACCGCGCTGGTCAACGCGCGATCGAAGCTTGAAGACCGGCTGGCGCGCTGGCTGCTCATGTGTGACGATCGGGTGGCCGGCGACCGGCTGACGATCACTCACGAATTCCTGTCGATCATGCTCGGCGTAAGGCGTCCGGGCGTCACGGTCGCGCTTCAGCTGCTTGAGGGGCGAGGGCTCATCCGGTCCCGCCGCGGCGAAATTATCATCCGCGACCGCGATGGTCTCGTCGCACTTGCGGATGGCGGATATGGCTTGGCCGAAGCCGAATATACCCGCTTGCTCGAGCATATCGGTGAGCGCTGACGCGCTTTCCTCGCTTGTTGCTGCCGCAGGTCGAGACCCCTTGCGATACCACACAAGCGCCGTCGGAAAAATTTTCAAAGCTGCCGAACCGTGAGGGAACTTGTTTCCCATCGGAGGGTTATCGGACGCCTCTATTTTGAGAGGCGGCCACCAACCTTCGGGAGAGGATCATGGCGACTACGAAAAAGGCCGCGAAGGCGGCAAGCAAGGGCCTTGAGGATCTGTTCCTCGACGGGCTCAAAGACCTCTACTACGCTGAGAAGAAGATACTGAAAGCGCTGCCCAAAATGGCCAAGGGCGCGGAGTCGGAAGAAGTGACCGCCGCCTTCGAGAAGCACCGCATGGAAACCGAAGGACATGTCGACCGCCTGGAGGAGGTGTTCGAGAAATTCGGCAAGCCGGCCCGTGGCAAGACCTGTCCGGCGATTGACGGCATCATCGAAGAGGGCTCGGAAGTGCTCGAGGAGTATAACGGTGCTCCCGCACTCGACGCCGGGCTTGTCGGCGCGGCGCAGGCCGTCGAGCATTACGAGATCGCTCGTTACGGCACTTTGATCGCGTGGGCCGAAGAACTCGGCAAGAGCGACGTTGTCGAACTGCTCAGGGCAACACTCAAGGAAGAGGTCGCGACCGACGAAGCGCTTTCCAAGCTCGGCGAAAGCGGTGTCAACGAACGCGCAATGCAAGAAGCCGCTTGACCTTCAGACCGCTTCCGAGCCTCGGCAATGGATTGCCGAGGCTCGGCTAGCACAGCGAACCAGCGAATTCTGCATTGGTTCCGTCGTCATCGGCAGGACGGGGCAGCAAGAACTTTGAAGCGGTGCCTCGGGACGGACTTACTCGATCTGCTCGAACGTACATTGCCGGGGCTCCTTGTCCGGCCGCCAGCGCAACAGCTTGGTTCCGTGCCGGAACCGGTCGCCTGTCACATGGTCGAAACGAACCTCGACCACCAGTTCAGGCTTTATCGGTTCCCATTGTCCGCTGCGCTCCGTGCTCCAGCGGCTTGGTCCGCCCGGCGCCTTGCCGGTGAAACCCGGTTTGGCCCGCAGTTTTTCCAGCCGTCTGGTCAGCGCCGCCCTGTCGTCCTTGCCGATGGTCGAGGTGAATCCGACATGGTCCAACCTGCCTTCGTTATTGTAGAGGCCAAGCAGCAGGGATCCGACTTCGTTGCTGCCGGCGACATAGCGAAAGCCGCCGACCACGCAATCCGCAGTGCGCAGCCGCTTGACCTTGACCATGGCGCGCTCGCCGGGCTGGTATGGCTCGGCGATCAGTTTTGCAACAACACCGTCGGTCGAGCCATGGCCGGCGCCTTGCAGCCAGCGCTCGGCGGCAGCGGCATCGTGCGTGCATTTGGACAGGCACAGTTCGGGCCGTCCCGCCGACGCGACAAAGGCCTCGATCGCCCGTCTCCTGTTGGTGAGGGGTTGTTCGATGATGACCTTGCCGCCGGGTTCGGCCAGCATATCGAACAGGACCAGCATGGCAGGCGTCTCCAGGCTCAACTTGCGGATCCTGCTTTCGGCTGGATGAAGGCGCATTTGCAGGGCCTCGAACGAGGACGATCCGTCGACCTCGATGACGATCTCGCCGTCGGCAACAAACCGTCGCGACCTCACATCGCGCAGCACCGCGACCAGTTCGGGAAAATAGCGGCCAAGCGGCTTGCCCGATTTTGCACGCAGATCGACGGCATCGTCGCCCTTGAACACGAGGCAGCGAAACCCGTCCCATTTCGGTTCGTACTGCCAAAGCCCGTCACCGCCAGGAATTGCGTCGGCGGCTTTGGCTTCCATCGGACGAAGGTCGAGCGGCAACGGAAATGCGGTCATGGCTGGTCCGCGCCGCCGCCGAGGCATTCGCTACCGCCGTCGGCCATTCCCCTGGGCCCTGCTTTGCCGCCTCGCCACTTTGCGGCCGGTCTGGTCGGGCGAAGGCGCCAGCGGATCGACTTCGTCGGACCCGCCGATCTCCTTGGTAATGCGATAGGCCAGATAAGCGACGGCTCCTGCAACCAGCAAGCGGACCATGATTGAAAATCCTTCGTTGGCGTGAACCCACCAACCCCGAGCCGAAGGTTTTGTTCCGCCGCTGCCCATAGCCGAGGTGAATCGTCGGCTGCGCAACCAAAACCTAAGCGCATCGTTTGTTGCTTATCGACGAAAAGAGTCTGCGATGAAGACGCTGTTACCCTTGTTCGCTTTGACCCTGGCGCCAATCCAGGCCAGCAGCGCTTGGCCTGACGGGTGACCGCGATGCTCCTCGTTGTTCCGGTTTGGCAAGACATCGCGGCACGGTTGCTTCTGACCGCGCTCGCCGGCCTGTTGATAGGCCTCAACCGGGAGGCGCGCGGGCACGCGGCGGGGCTACGCACCACCGTGCTGGTGGGATTGGCCGCCGCCATCACAATGATCCAGGCCAGTATTCTGCTGGAGACCGTTGGCAAGCACCCGGATTCGTTTGCATCGATGGACGTCCTGCGCTTTCCGCTGGGCGTGTTGACCGGCGTCGGCTTTATCGGCGGTGGCGCCATTCTTCGCCGCGGCAATCTTGTCAGCGGGGTCACCACAGCGGCCACGTTGTGGGTGATGACGGCCATCGGATTGGCTTTCGGTGGTGGCCAATACGGCTTGGGCGCGGCCGGCACGGCGCTGACGCTGGCCACTTTGCTGGTCCTGAAATGGGTGGACCTTCGAATGTCGCGCGAACACCATGCCCAGTTGGCACTGACGTGGAAGGCCGCGGCTCGACAGGAGCTCGATGCGCTCATCGGGCCGCTTGGCTACCAGGCACGCCTCGTCGCAATAGAGAGGCGCCCAGATCTCAAGGACCCTGTGTTCTCGTTCGAGATCAGTTGGAGGCGGCCCGACACTGGCGCACCGCCAATGGATCTGCTGGCATCGGTGGGCGAGCATTGCGAGATCCAGAAGTTTGATCTCCTCAGCGAGCCTGCCCGGTAGAGCGGTTCATCGTTTCACGGAAACGCCGAACCGCTCTATCTCTTTATTTCTGCGCAATCTCGGACGGAAAACCGTTTCACACTTTTCCTGGAAGTGCTCTAGCGGCTCGCAACGATCGCGGCCTGAATCAGGCCATCGCTTCTTCGCGGCGCTTTCGATACCTATCTGTGGAGGCAGGACTCAAGGAGCAAGCAAAGAGCGTGGCACAGCGATCGGGAAGTGCTGACCTTCCACTTCACGGCGGGCGCGTGCCGAAATGGCTCGGCGACCGCATGACGCGGCTTGGCGCGGTCATGTGCGAGGCGATCATCCACCATTACGGCCGCGATGAATTGCTGCGCCGGCTGGCGCATCCGTTCTGGTTCCAGTCTTTTGGCGCCGTGATGGGGATGGACTGGCACTCCTCCGGCATCACCACCAGCGTCGTCGGTGCCTTGAAGCGCGGCCTGTCGCCGCTTTCCAGCGAACTCGGCATTCACGTTTGCGGCGGCCGCGGTGCGCATTCGCGCAAGACCCCGCACGAGCTTGCCTTGATCGGCGAGCGTGTCGGCCTCGACGGGGAAGGCCTGGCGACTGCCAGCCGGCTCGTCGCCAAGGTGGACAGCGCCGCGGTCCAGGACGGTTTCGATCTCTATCTCCACGGCTTCATCGTCACCGATGACGGCAAGTGGGTGGTGGTGCAGCAAGGCATGAACGGCGACAGCAAGGTGGCGCGCCGCTATCACTGGCTGTCGGAGGGCCTGAAGAGCTTTGTCGACCAGCCGCATGCCGCCATCGAAGGCGCCAACCAGGGCGAGATCGTCAACCTGACCGACCGCCGCGCCGAAGCGTCGCGCCAGGGACAACTGGACCTTCTGCACGATCTTGGACCGGATCGCATCGTGAGGGAGCTTGCCGCTTTGGAGCGGGGTTCGGCGCCAGTGCCGGAGCCGGCACAGAAGCTGCTGCCGCATCTGGTGATGCCGGCGCACCACGATGTACGCGAAAGCGATGTCGTCATGCGCCGCCTGCACGGCAACATCGCGGCGGCGGCCGAGCGCGGCCCGGCGGATTTCGCCGGCCTTCTCCTGGTGCCCAACGTCGGCGCGCGCACGGTGCGGGCGCTGGCGCTGGTCGCCGAAGTCGTGCATGGCGCGCCATGCCGTTTTTCCGATCCAGGACGTTTCTCGCTGGCGCATGGCGGCAAGGACAGGCATCCGTTCCCTGTGCCGCTGAAGGTCTATGACGAGACGATCGGCGTGCTGAAGTCGGCTGTCCAGAAGGCCAGGCTCGGCCGTGAGGAAGAGATCGGCGCCTTGCGGCGGCTGGACGACCAGTCGCGGCAAGTCGAGCGCTATGCCACCGGGCCGAGCCTGAAGGAAATCGTCGCCGGGGAGTTCGACCAATCGCATCTGCTCGGCGGCCGCAGCGTCTTCGGTTGGGAAGTCGCCCCCGAAACGACCGCAGTTAAATCAACGAAGTGATCGGCTCGGATCAAGCCTCCAGGTCGATCAACGCGACACCGAGTTCGGGACGGTGCCTGCGGCGCAGATGTCCAGGCGTCTCTACCAACGTGACCTCGAGCGTCGGCCGCACGATACCGTCGAGTAGATGGCCGCCCCTTGTGCTGCCGTCGCTCAATCCGAGCACGGCATGGACGTGCAGGCTGGGCTTGCCGTCGTCGCCGATGGCAACATCGCCAATCGCGCTCAGCACCTCGCACTGTTCCCGGATGGGAATTTTCCGGTAGGTCCTTTCCCTAGGGTCGAACCAGCCGACAGTTGCCCTTTCGAAAGCGCCGAGCGCGGTCAGCGACGCGCTGCCAACGCCGTGGTCGGCCGCAAACGAGGTCAGCTGCGCAAACGCCTCTTCGCCGGGATCAAGCACAACGACGAACGTTCTTTGGCCGGCGCTTTCGGCAACAATCTGTGACTTCATGATCTCGCTCCAGACGCCATTTCGGTTCTGTCCGATCGGGGTTGAACGGCAAGCCGGCTCGAGAGTTCCCCGGCACGGTTCGGATGAACATAGGATCACAGCCACGTGAGGCGGAGGAACCTTGCCTTGCGTGACTGGTTCGGCCGGCTTGAGACCCAGCCAGCCGGGAGCCAGCCATGTCCGAACCCCCCCTTGCCAGCCTGAGCCGACGCAGTTTCATGACCGGATCCGTTTCGGCGGCTGCGGCAGGGCCGCTCATGGCCACGTCGGCAAAAGCCGCCGCCCCGCAACCTGCCGCTTCGGCCGAGCCGCGCGATCTGTCGGCGATTTCACTGCGCATCAACAAGCAGCCCTACAATCTCGCCCTCGACAATCGCACCAGCCTGCTCGACGCGCTGCGCGACCATGTCGGCCTGACGGGCACGAAGAAAGGCTGCGATCACGGCCAGTGCGGGGCCTGCACCGTTCTTGTCGACGGCAAGCGGGTGCTGTCGTGCCTGAGCTTCGCCGTGATGAACAAGGGCCATGAGATCACCACGGTGGAAGGGCTCGCTTCCGCCGACGGCAATCTGCATCCGATGCAGCAGGCCTTCATCGACAATGACGCCTTCCAATGCGGGTACTGCACGCCCGGCCAGATCATGTCCGCCATCGGTTGCATCAACGAAGGCCATGCCGGCTCCGAGGACGATATCCGCGAGTATATGAGCGGTAATCTCTGCCGCTGCGCTGCCTACCCCAACATAGTCGCGGCCATCGTGCAGGCCCGGGACGAAACAAGGAAAGCCTGAGATGCGCCCCTTCGTTTACGAGAGACCGGCCAGCGTGTCCGCGGCGGCCGCCATTGCTTCCCGTTTTGCCGCAGAGGGTGTTCCGCCGACCGAGGCCGCCGCGCAATTCATCGCCGGCGGCACCAATCTGGCCGACTACATGAAGCTTGGCGTGGCCCGGCCGGAACGGCTGGTCGATCTCAATGGTCTCGGTGACAGGGCCCTGCGGCAGATCGAGGTCGGCGACGACAGCATCCGCTTCGGCGCGCTGGTCCGCATGGGCGAGGCTGCTGACACAGGCGAGATCAAGCGCCTTTGCCCGATGCTTGCCGAAAGCCTGAAGTTCGCCGCCAGCGGCCAGATCCGCAACATGGCGAGCCTTGCCGGCAATGTGTTGCAGCGGACGCGGTGCGAGTATTTTCGCGAGACCTCCTGGCCATGCAACAAGCGCGAGCCGGGCTCCGGCTGCGCGGCCATGGAAGGCTTCAACCGGCAACATGCGGTCCTTGGCACCAGCAACGCCTGCATCGCCACCTACCACGGCGATTTCGCCCAAGCGCTGATCGCGCTCGGCGCGACGGTCGAGGTGGAGGCAAGGCGCGGTATGCGCAAGATAGCGTTTTCGAGGCTACATCGCCTGCCGGGAGATACGCCCAACGTTGAGACCGAACTGGCCTCCGACGAGGTGATCACGGCCATCAAGGTGCCGCTTGGGGCCTGGAGCCGCCGCTCACGCTACCTGAAGATCCGCGACCGCGAGTCCTATGCGTTCGCGCTGGCCTCGGCGGCCGTGGCTCTGGATATGGACGGCGACACCGTCAGCCAGGCGCGCATTGCGCTCGGCGGCGTGGCAACCGTGCCATGGCGGGCCAAGGCGGCCGAGGAAGCACTGAGCGGCAAGGCACTCGACGATGAGGCGGCCGAAGCTGCCGCCGAAGCCGCGTTCGCCGAGGCGAAACCGCGCGAACACAATGCGTTCAAGATACCGCTCGGCAAGCGCACGCTTGTGCGGGCACTGCTCGAAACGCGCGACATGAAGGTCTGACCCATGAACCAAGCTGCTCCCGCGCCGAAAGAGAACATGGGAAATCCCGTTCCGCGCATCGATGCCCGCCTGAAGGTCACCGGACAGGCCGGCTATTCGGCCGATCTTCCAACCGCCAATATGGCCTATGGCGCACTTGCTACCAGCAGCATCGCCAAGGGCAGCATCACCGCCGTCCGGCTCGAAAGGGCGCGTAAGGTGCCCGGCGTTCTCGATATCGTCAGCGTCGGCGACATGGACGGCATCGACAAGCCGAAATTCGGCAACACCGGTGCAAGTTCGATCGCGCCGCTGCATGACAAGGCCATTTTCCACGACGGCCAGATCATCGCGCTGGTGGTGGCTGAAACATTCGAGGCGGCCGAGGAAGCCGCGGCGCTGATCCGCGCCGACTACGCCGAAGAGACGCCCAGCGCCGGCTTCGATTCCAGGGGAACGGAGATGGAGCCGGCCGCCGGCAAGAGTCCGTTGTTCAAGGAGGACGTCAAAGCCGGCGACTTCGATGCTGCCTATGCCGCAGCCGCAGTGAAGATCGACGAGAACTATTCGACGCCGACCCAGCACCACAACCCGATCGAGCTGTTCTCGACGACGGCGGTCTGGCAGGGCGATCAGCTTACGGTCTACGAACCAAGCCAGAACGTCACCGGCTGGAAGGCCGAGCTCGCCCGGCAGTTGAAGATCGATCCGGGCAATGTGCGGATCGTCAGTCCCTATGTCGGCGGCGCTTTCGGCTCCAAGGGGCCGATGACGGCCCGCACGGCGATCGTTGCCGTTGCGGCCCGCCGCGTCGGCCGGCCGGTGCGCTGCGTCGTCAGCCGCATTCAGGCGTACGGCACGCAGACCTACAGGGCGGAGACCCGGCACCGCATCCGCATCGGCGCCAACCAGGACGGCCGCATCACCGCCTTTGCACACGAAGGCTGGGAAGTCACGTCGCGGCCCGATCCCTATGTCGTCGGTGGCACTTCGGCCACCGGACGCATGTACGATTACGGCTCCGTGCTGACGCAAGTCTCGCTGGTGCATGCCGACCGCAACACGCCTGGCTATATGCGTTCGCCGCCCGAGACGCCCTATGTCTATGCGCTGGAAAATGCCATGGACGAGATGGCGGTGGCGCTCGGCATGGACCCGATCGAGTTCCGCCGCGTCAACGAGCCGCAAAAGGAGCCGATCGGCGGCAAGCCCTTCTCCAGCCGCTCGCTCGTGAAATGCTACGACCAGGCCGCCGAGGCCTTCGGCTGGTCCAAACGCGAGGCCGCGGTTGGCTCGATGCGTGACGGCGACTGGCTGGTCGGCATGGGCTGCGCCACCGCAATCTATCCGACGGCGGCCGCGCCATGCGCCGCCCGCGTCCGCCTGACCACTGACGGCGAGGTTCGCGTCCAATGCGGCTCGCATGAGATCGGCACCGGTGTGCGCACGGTGGCAGCGCAGATGGCAGCCGAACGGCTCGGGATAGAAATGGACAAGGTCAGCGTCGAAATGGGCGACAGCGCCTTGCCGCCGGCACCGGTGTCCGGCGGGTCGATTTCGACGGCAAGCGTGTGCTCGGCCGTGCTGAAGGCCTGCGATGCCGTCCGCGCAAAGCTCTTCGCCGCGGCCGTCGCTGAAGCCGGGCCGCTGGCCGGGTCCGGCAACGCCAAGCTTGAAATGAGCCAAGAGAAAATCGTCGCGGACAACCGCAAATCGGCCAAGCTGTCGGATGTTTTCAAGACGATGCAGATCGGTGCGATCGAGGAATATGCCGAATTCGCGCCAAAGGGATCGTCACCGGAGGCGCTGAAGAAGCTCTATGCCGGGCAATCGGAGTTCCACGGCGGCGACCAGGACAAGGATTCGGTGAAATACGCCTTTGGCGCGGAATTCGTCGAGGTGCGCATCAACAGCCATACGCGCGAGATCCGGGTGCCACGCATCGTCGGCGCCTTTGCCGCCGGGCGCATCATGAACACCCGCACCGCGCGCAGCCAGCTGATGGGCGGCATGATCTGGGGCATCGGCCAAGCCTTGCACGAAGCGACGGAAATCGACAAGCGTTATGCGCGCTACGTCAATCGCGACCTGCAGGACTATCTCGTGCCGGTCAACGCCGACGTGAAGCAGCTGGAAGTGATACTGGTTCCGGAGATCGACCACGAGGTGAATCCGGCCGGCGTCAAGGGTTTGGGCGAACTCGGCAATGTCGGGACCGCGGCGGCGGTCGCGAGCGCGGTCTACCACGCCACCGGCAAGCGCATTCGCGACCTGCCGATCAGGATCGATCACCTGATCGTCTGATCTCTCCAAACCAGCCGGCTCGGGACCGGCTGGGCGCCGTTGCATCTATTCCTTCGGCGCGGTGGCGGGCGCGGTATAGCGGCGGCGCACTGCGTCCAGGACGTGGTTGCGGCTCTCCTGCGCCGAAAGTGTGTCGTCTTTCTCCGCTTCGGCGGTTTCGCGCGCCAGCTCCTTATCCCTGATCTGGTGGCGAAACCATTTGGAATAATCGCCGGCGCGCAAATGATGTTCCCAGGTCTTGTCGTCAATGCCCTCGGCGATCTGGGCGAAAATCATCAAATTATGGGCGCGCAGGTTCATCGCATGGTCGGGGCCGCGGAAATAGAAGCTGCCCTTCTCGTCGAGCTGGCCCTCGGCATATTTGCGGCTATGGCGCTTGAGCGACTGCCGCGGCTCGATCGGCTCGACCGTGCAAGGTTTCTTGTGCGCCTGCGGCCGCCAGAACAGCACGTGCTCGTCTTTTGGTGAGCTCAGATCCTTGTCCTTTGGCGGTTCGGTGCCGGTCTCGCGACAGAACGTCTTGATGACCTTTTTCGCCTTGGGGCCGAGTGCGATGACGGCGGTGACCAGCCGCAATGCTTCGGTTGAGATCGCATCCGGATGAACCGTGATCAGGATCGTGCCCGGCAACTCCATCGCCAGCACCATTGGCGTGTCGTCGCGCCGCTTCGGCAAGAGGTGATGCGCTTCGTCGATGATCAGCCAGTGTGGTCGTGCCGTGCGGAAGCGAACACCGCCAAGGCCCGGCAGCAGGTCGGCAAAGAAGTCCGGCCGCTCGTTGACGCGCAGCGCCAGGCCGTTGACGACCAGATTGTTGTCCGGCTTCTCCAGGAGATCGAGCAGTTGCGTCTTCGTCGGCGCATTCGAGCCGTCGCCCAGCCGGACGGCGCCCTCGAGGCCGTCATAGTCGCCTTCCGGATCGAAGATGCAGAACTGGAACTTTCTCTCGACAAAGCGCTCCGTCAGTGCGGTCGCCAAGGTCGATTTGCCGATGCCGGAGCTGCCGGCGATCAGCACCGTATCGGTTGGCGACAGATACACCTCCTTGCCATCGTCCGAGCCAAGCAGAATGCCGTCGCGGTTCGGCACAAGCTCGCGATCGCGCTCGACCACCTTGGCGATCAGTTCCTCGACGCCTTTTCCGCGCGCGCCTCGTGTCACGAGATCCGCCGTATCCTTGACTGCCGGCAGTGCGTTGTCGACGGCGACGCTGAAGCCGCAGGCGCGCAGGAAGGCGTGGTCGTTTTCGGCGTCGCCGACACCGACGACGTTGTGCGGCGACAATCTGAGGTCCTGAAGCGCGGCTGTCAGCCCGGTCGCCTTGTTGATGCCGCTGGGCAGGATCATCACCGCGCCCTTGTTGAAGATGATTTCCAGCTCCAGCCCCAATTTCTTGATGACCTCGAGCGCGGTAACCTGATGCGGTTCCCAGGTGGCGACGATCGAGCGTCCGACCGAAAGCGGTTTGACACCGTGTTTCCTGAGTTTGGCGATGAACTCGGGGGCGGGCGGCGGAGATATCGTCCGCTCCTCCTCGCTGGCCGGTGTGTAGATCAGCGCCCCGTTTTCCGCGACCACCTTGTCGAAGATCGCGACTTCGGGAAAGACGCGTTTCAGGTCGGGCAGCTCGCGCCCGGTGACGAGAATGAGCTTGCGGCCGCTCTTCTTGAAGCGTTGAAGCGCCGCAAGGGTCTTTTCCGCGACAATCCCTTCATGCGCCAGCGTGCCGTCGTAGTCGGTGGCCAAGGCTATGAAATACATGTCGTCAGTAGCCGCCGACGATTGGCAATATCTCGCCGGTGATGTAGCTCGAGCAGTGCGGCGAGGCGAGGAACACATACGCTGGCGCGATCTCTTCCGGTTGTGCCGGTCGTTTCATCGGCGTGTCGGCGCCAAATTTCGAAACATCGCCGGCTTCCTTGTCCGAGGGGTTGAGCGGCGTCCAAACCGGGCCTGGTGCCACGGCGTTGACCCTTATGCCCTTGTCGACAAGGTTGCCCGAGAGCGCGCGGGTGAAGGCATGAATGCCGCCCTTGGTCATGGAGTAATCGACCAGTTGCTTCGAGCCCTCGATGCCGGTCACGGAGCCGGTGTTGATGATCGCCGAACCGGGTTTCATGTGCGGAACGGCCTCCTGCGCCATGTGGAAATAGCCGTAGAGATTGGTCTTCAGCGTGGTGTCGAAATGCTCCTCGGTCAGCTCGCTGAAATCGCTGGAATGAATCTGGAAAGCGGCGTTGTTGACCAGCACGTCGATCCGCCCAAACTGCTGCACGATCTCAGCCACCGCGTTGTGGCAGTGGTCGCGTTCGCTGACATCGGCCTTGATCAGGATGCATCGCCGGCCTTCGGTTTCGACGGCCCTTTTGGTCTCTTCGGCGTCCTTGTCCTCCGACAGATAGACGATCGCCACATCGGCGCCTTCACGTGCATAGAGCACGGCCACGGCGCGGCCGATGCCTGAATCGCCGCCGGTAATGACGGCCACTTTGCCGTCGAGCTTTTTCGATCCGATATAAAATGGCGCATCGTAAAGCGGCGCCGGCTCGATCGCCCATTCATGCCCCGGCTTCGGCTGGTGCTGCTCGGGGAAGGGCGGCTCGGGATATTTGCGGGCGCCGGCCTGCATGGCGCCTTTTGGCTTGCCTTTGGACCTGGACTTGTCCTTCTCGTCGATACGGCGCTGGATGTGCCGTTGCTTGGCGGCCTCGCCGGCGATTTCCGATTTCATCTGCATGGTCATCTCCCTGGCTTGAAACCCAACAACGCACGTCCGGCGAAAAGGTTTATGCGACCACTTCATTCCTTCAGCCCGGCGACCCGCTCCAGCAGCGGCCGCTGCAGCCGCGGCAGATGGCCGACGACGCTGAAGGCCGCGTTCCTGAAGCTTTGCATGATGCCGTTGTCCGACTGGGCCATTGACAGGATGCGCTCGCTGAGGGTGATCCACCGTCGCCCTATCGGGTGGCGTTCGCTTGTGTAGCCGGCCAGCGTGCCTTCGACGAAACGCCTGGCGAATGATGCGGCGTCCTCGATGCCGAGATTCATGCCGCGCGCGCCCAGCGGCGAATGCACATGGGCGGCATCGCCTCCCATGAAGGCGCATGCGGTTTGATAACGCGTTGCCTGCTTCACCGGGATGTGGAAGCGATCGGTCCGCAACACCCGCGTGATCTGGTAGTTGCCTGGAATGCGGGCCAGCGCATCCTCGGTGTTCGAAACCGCGCGATAGCGCTTCTCGCCGATCGGGATGATAAAACCGACGTCGCCGTCCCTGTGAAGAAACGCATGAGCGGCCATCGGCTCATAGGGCCAATCGTCGATGTCGGTGTCGGCAATGCTCCATTGCTGCCGATGCGTATAGCCGTCGAAGCCGACGCCCATCGCGTCACGCACCGTGCTTTGCGCACCGTCGCTCCGAAGACAAGGTCGAAACCTGCTTCATCATGTCTATCGGGCGCCTCGATTCGCGCCTCGGCCCGGCCTTTGTTCTCGTCCATGCCGACCAATGTGCTTTGCCATTCGACCTCGATGCCGAATCCGTTGAGCGTATCGATCATCAGGCGACGGAGTACGCCAGGGAATTCGGCGAAGGGCTGGCGCCGGTGCTCGGCGCGCCTTTCATCTATAAGGGCCCGGATCCTGTCCATGCCGAATTCTTCTTCGGCCTCTATTTCGCGATGACCTCACTGCATGCCTTGCATCTGATTTGCGGCGTAATCGTCATCGGCGGCATCCTCGCTCTGTGGCCGCGCACGATCGAGGCCAGCCGGTTCCGCCGCGTGCAGGCAATCGGCCTCTATTGGCATTTCGTCGATATCGTCTGGGTCTTCCTGTTCCCCGTCCTCTATCTGATCAACAGATGAGCGAGTTCCGCAAACCCACGCTTGCCTATGTCGGGCTTCTGGCCCTGCTGGCCCTGACTGTCGGCTCGTCCTTCCTGGCGCTTGGCACCTTCAATTCGGCACTCAACCTGACGATCGCCGCGGCCAAGGCTGCCGTCATCGCCATCCTGTTCATGCATCTGGCCAGCGCCGGCGTCCTGCCGCGTCTTGCGGTCGCTGCTGCCGGGCTTTGGCTGATGATCCTGTTCGGGCTGACGCTGATCGGACAATAGGCCGAAGCGGCGCACCTCGTTCATACCCTTACAGCGGCTCCGGAACGGCTTTGCACGGACGGCTTTTGCTCGGCCGCGGGCATGGAAGCCCTTTGGCCATCGCCATTCAGATGCGGGGCCTCGTCCTCGGCTGCGTCTTCAAGCTTGGCGACGAGCAGATCCTTGAGCTCGCCAACCTCTTCCTCGATGTCTTCGATGGGTACGCCGGCGTCGGCCGCCTCTTCCTCGCATTCCCTGGCGAGGATTTCCGCCTCTCTTTCAAGCCTGATCGGAGGCGGCGGCACATGAACGTTTTCGTGAATCCAGTCCTGCAAGAATTCTATCGCACTATCACTCATGGGGCTCACCTGTAGCGGCAAACTGTAGTGCCATTAACGTACGTGCTGCAAAATGGATGCTTGGCAACGCCGGATTTCGAATAGCGATACTTGACAATAGCGTGATCGCCAAGGAGCTAGAGCTTTGCAGCCAGGGAAATCATTTGGCGTCGCAGAAATGCGGCTAACCAGACAGTTGGAGCGGGATGTAATTTGAAGGCATCCCGCCCTAAGACGCGTTGCGCCGTCGCGCCGGTGTTGCGCGATTCGGGTCGCCGGACGGCCGAACATCGTCATCTGCGGCAGATCGTGTCGGCCGCTCAGCGACACGGTCGGCGCGCATTTTGCGTTTATGCGCCATCCAGAATGGCAAGAGCTCGGCAAGAAAACTGTATATCGTGGTCTTCATCGGCATGCTCCGGACAACGGTTACAACTCGTCATCCCGGAGTTCCGTTCCAGCAAAGAGTTGCGTTCCGGCAAATCCGTCGCCTCTACAATTGCGATTCGATAGGCAGGCATCCAACCAGCGCTGCAACGATGCGCCGATAGAGACTGGCCTCGGGTTCATGCGAGTATTGCCGCATCTCGCCATCCGCCATGCCGAGCCACCGCAAGGCGCCTTTGTCCAAGACCAGCTGGTAGCTCGTCTGCGCCGACTTTTCGCGCTCGAACCGCCGGCGCAACTCCATCACCAGATTGGTATCATGGAAAAGCACGCCCATTTCCGCATTCAACGACACCGAACGCGGATCGAAATTGAAGGAACCGACAAACCCCAACGTGTCGTCGACCGTGAAGGCCTTGGTGTGGAGGCTGGCTCCCTTT
The DNA here is from genome assembly GCF_040317695.1 of Mesorhizobium sp. M1403. Lineage (NCBI taxonomy): Bacteria > Pseudomonadati > Pseudomonadota > Alphaproteobacteria > Hyphomicrobiales > Phyllobacteriaceae > Mesorhizobium > Mesorhizobium sp. M1403. Next base: position 16,667 of record NZ_JAMYKY010000021.1, read on the forward strand.
GAGCCGAAAACGGAGATGTTGGCCTGGCGGTCGAATGGCTGCAATTCGAAAAGCTGGATACCCTTTTTAAGCAGCTTGCGGCGGTATTTGGCATAGGCGCCGTGCACGGCGGCGACGTCCGTCGCGGCGAGCGAGTTGGTCAGGATTGCAACCTCGGCGCCACGGTCCACCAGCTTCGACAGGATGGCCAACCCGGTGCGGCTGGGGATGAAATAGGGCGAGACAATTTCGAGGCGCTGCCTGGTCGCCGCGATAGCGGGAAGCAGCTCCTTTGTCAGCCAGTTCCTGCGCCTCTTGCCGCGCACCTTTTCCGGCGGATCGGAAATGACGCGAACGCCTTTCGTCCAGCAGACGTCGCTGTGCGCTACAATGAACTCCGTGATCGTGCGCCAGGCACGCAGGCTGTTCAAAAGCTGGCCGTCCGCGATCGCATCGAGATTGTCGAGGAAATCGGCGCGCGAGCCCGCCGTAGCCGGATTGAGCAGTTGGATCGGCTTTGCCGCCTCGCAATTCCAGAACGCCTCGAAGATCTGCATCGTCTGCCCTACGGCAGGACCGAGAAGCAACAGGTCGAGATCACGAAAATTCGTCTCCGCAGCGTCGAAATAGGCATCGCCGATGTTTCTTCCTCCGACGATGGCCAGGCTCTCGTCGGCGATCCAGGCCTTGTTGTGCATGCGGCGGGTCATCGCAAACAGCCGGGCGACCATCTCCAGCGAGCGAAAGATGCTGCCGTTCCTCATGCCGCTGGGGTTGAATAGCCTCAGCTCGATGTTCTTGTAGCTGTTGAGCGCCAGGTAAGCGGCGTCGCTGTTGCGCGGATTGATATCGTCCAGCAGCAGGCGGACGCGGACACCGCGCTCCGCCGCCTTGACGACCTCCTGCATAAGCAGCCGGCCGCTATGGTCGTCGTGCCAGAGATAGTACATCAGGTCGAGGCTGCTGGTAGCACTGCGCGCGGCAAGGATTCGCGCGGCAAACGCGTCATAATTGTCGGCGATCAGCAGCAGTCCGCTATTACCGGCCGCGATCTTGTCCTGGGCAAACCGCGAAATGGCTGTATCCATGAAATGCACCGGCGAACGTCAGCGAAGCAAACGATCTGAAAATCTGACTAACAACCCTTCAGGTTTATTCTGGTTGCAGTCGCGGCTGCCTTATCGCGTCCAGGTTCAGGCGGGCCTTGATGGGCAGATGGTCGGAGGCGCGCTGCGCCAGCGGCGTCTTGTGCACCTCGATGCTGGAAATGAGGTGCGGCGGCCTGGCCAGGATGCGGTCGAGCGCAAACAGCGGAAAGCGCGACGGAAAGCTCGGCAGAACCGCATCGATCGGACCGAAATGCGGCAGCAGGGCCAGCAGCGAAGACCTGTTGCGGACGCGCCACTCGTTGAGATCGCCGAGCAAGATTGTCGGCCGCAGAACCGGGTGCGTGGCTTCGACAAGCGCGTTGGCTTGCTGCGAGCGCGAGCGCCGCAGCAAGCCGAAATGCGCGGCTATGATCCTGAGCGAGACGCCCTTCAGCTCCAGGTCCGCGATAACCGCGCCGCGCGGCTCGAGGCCGGGCAGCCGGATCTGGTTCACGCTTTCGACCACGCCGCGTCGCGCCAGGATCAGATTTCCATGCCAGCCATGGCTGCGGCGGTTTTCCGGGACATGTGTGGGGACGAGATCGCTGTCGCGCTCGAGTGCTGCGAGATCCAGCAATCCCTGCCTGCTTCCGGTCCTTTCGTCGGCCTCCTGCAAAGCAATGATATCGGCATCGAGCTCCTTGACCACGGCCGCGACCCGCTCCGGATCGAACCTGCCGTCGGTGCCGACGCATTTATGCACATTGTAGGATGCGACCGTGGTGCATGAAATTTCACTGCCGGGTGCCGTAAACCGCGGCACTTCCCTTCGCAGCGCAGCGCCAAGCGACCTTGGGAGGGTAGGCGATCGATCCAGCATGTGGTCCATTTGCGGTTGAGTCGGCGAGTGGCGGCCATTGCGATTATGGCGCGTGCGGAGGTCTGAAACAACGACGACCTTGCAAAACCGTTCCACCACCGGCCTCGGCGCGCCCGCGGTCTGGAACTCAGACGGGCAACAACACGTTTCGGGAAGGCAGCGCAGTCAACGGAGAAGTCGAATGCAGTCCTTAGCCGCAGATTCCGCCCCCCGCCCAGGCCCGCTCAGGATTGTCCCGTTCGATGGAACTGTGACCGTTCGGTTCTCCGATGCCATTATTGCGTCGAGCGAGCGGGCAAAGCTGCTCTATGAAGACGGCCATGATCCGGTTTTCTACATCCCCTTCGAGGACATCTATTTCGACCTGTTGGAGAAGACGAACACAACGAGCCACGGCGCGCTGAAGGGCACGGCAAGCTATTGGCGTGTTCATGCGGTCGGTTCGTCGGCAGAAGACTTCATGTGGGCCTACGAGACGCCCGACACCCCGGCATTGGCGATCGCCCGCCATGGTGCGTTCGATCCCGACCGGGCGCGGATCGAGGCCGATCCCGCGGAAGACAAGCGGCACACGCCGCACGTCACCGAGTAGACCCACATCGGCGATAGCCGCCAGCTTTCCGTCAGCTCGGGAACTCTTCCTTGAGGATGCGCAGGCCGTCTTCGTATTTCGCCGTCGAGGCACCGATCTGCCGTGCCTGCCATAGATTGTCGGCGAGATCGGCGCGCTTGACCGGCAATGCCAGCGGGTTAGCCGCGGCCCTGCGAACGAAGGCGGCATCGTCCTCGTTCGGCCGCCGCGTCATGGCATCGACGGCAGATACGATGGACGGTCCAAACCCGGCCGCCTCAAGCCGGTCGCGGTTCCAGCCGTCGCCTTTTTCGATGACGTCGTGAAGATAGGCGATGGCTTTCTGGTCGAGCGTTTCGACGGCATCGACGACCCGGCGGCAATGTTCGATATAAGGCCTTCCAGTCTTGTCCGCCTGTGCGGCATGGGCCTGTTCGGCGATTTTTGCCGCGCGATACAGCACGCTCATCGGATCGACCCCGTAACGAACAGCGCATTCCTGGCGCACCAACGCGCCATAGTCAGCGCGAGTTCCGATGCACAACGGGACGCCCTGCTCCCTCACTTGCGTGCTGAATGCCGCCGCAGCAGGCGCGACACGTCAGGAGACGCGTTCAAAACTGTCGAGGCTGGTTCCAAAGGCGCGCCAGGCGGGGAGTTTCCTGGCTCGGGCCGGCGCCCCTTCCTTTTCCGCCGACAAAGCGGCATCGGCAACAGTGTGCCACAGCATCTCCAGCTTCCCGTTCCTGAGGATGCCGGTATAGCTCACCGCTGCGGCTCCGACCCGCCCTTCGGCCGCGCAGGTGAATCCGATGACGTCTCCATGGCAGGCACCGAACAGCGGCACCGTCATGCCGAAGAAGGCGCTGTCCTCCAGCGCCGTCCTGAAGGTTCCGCTGATCCGTCCGCCTTCTTCGCCGGTTATTTCGACCACCGACCCGTACTGGTTCCGCCAGGTGCCCAGCCAACTCATCGTTGCTCCTCCTGATTGCCTCCACAGGGATTGCGTTGCCACACGGCCGCCAAGCCGCGGCCGGTGTAGCGGCCTTCAATCAGCCGCGATGCCAGTCATCGACATCTGCACGAAGTGCAGCGGCGCCTCCAGCGTCCAGGTGATGCCGCTCCTGTCGAATTCCAGGCGTCCGGTGCCGCTGAGCGCCTGCGGCGTGACGCGTTTGAGCACAACCGTTCCGAAACCGCGTCGCGTGTTTTCATCCACCAATGGCCCGTCCAGTTCCCGCCAGACAAGGCGGAAGCCGTCGCTGCCATCGGCGGCTGGCATCACGGTCCATTCGACCTCGACCCGTCCGTCATGGCGCGACAGCGCTCCGTGCTTTACCGAATTGGTGGCCAGCTCGTGAAAGGCAATGCCGAGATATTGCACGGCGTTCGGCTGCAGCATGATCATCGGCCCGCTCATCGACAGACGGGCCTGTGTCGCGAAGGCCTTGGTCTGGGCATGGATCAATTCGCCGATAGTCGCGCCGCGCCATTCGGCATCGACCAGCAGATCGTGCGATTCCGAAAGCGCCATGATGCGTTCCCGGACCTGTGAAAGGAAAGCCTCTGGCGTCTCCGCCAGCTTGCTGGTCTCGCGGATCATCGAGACGATCACCGAGTACTGGTTTTTGACGCGGTGGTTGACTTCGCGCATGAGTGTGCGGATGCGCCGTTCGCTCTCCTTATGCGGGCTGATGTCGCGCGCGATCTTGGAGGCGCCGATGATACGCCCGATGCCGTCGCGTATCGGCGAGATGGTGAGCGAAACCGGTACCAGGGTGCCGTCCTTGCGCTGCCGGATAGTCTCGTATGAGGGAATCCGTTCGCCGGCGCGAATGCGGCTGATAATTATGGCTTCCTCATCCAGGTGGTCGGGCGGGATGAGGATCGTCACCGGGCGGCCGATCGCCTCGGCGGGCGTGTAGCCGAACAGGCGTTGTGCGGCGTCGTTCCAGCTGGTGATAATGCCGTTCAGGTCTTTCGACACGATCGCGTCCATCGAGGATTCGACGATGGCAGCGAGCCTTATGCCGACGTCGTCAGCCAGCGCCTGGGTGCGGAGGTCGAGCAAGGTGTTGATGGCGCCGACGACCTCGCCGGTCGCATCGCGAAGCAGGGCCGGGTGCGCGCTGAACGGGATGAACTGGCCGTCCGGCCGCTCGACGATCGCCCGGCCCCCACGAACGTCCCGCTCTTCCAGCAAGGCAACGGCCATCGGACATTCGTCGTGCGCCATCGGTCGCCCGTCGAGGTGGCGAAGCTTCCATGAACCGCACCAGCGGTCCTGGCCGATAACCGGACGATATCCCCAAAGATCGGCAGCGGCTTCGTTGAAGAAGGTGATGTAGCCTTGTCTGTCGGTGGTGTAGACGGCCACAGGCAACGCCTGCATCAGATCGGCGGAGGAAACTTGCGGGATTCCGCCAGTCTTTAGTTCAACGACGTCCACCAGTCCCCCGCTCCGCTTGGCTTGCCGACGGATTGCTTCGTCATCTAAATGCGCGCGAGCGTTTTCGGTTCCGTTCGGTCTGCTTTCGGACATTCAGGCTGATTTGCGTTTCGCGGCCGTTCCCGGACCTTTGCTCGGAGCCTTGCCGCCTTCTTGCGCCAGGCTCTTGCGCAGAACATCGGCGAGATTGACGACGTTCGTCCTCGGCTCGGGTGCCGGCTTGGGCGGTTTCTTGCCCTTGCGCTTGGCTTCGATCATCGCAACCAGCGCCTGTTCATAAGTATCTTCGAACTTCGACGGGTCGAATTTGGCCGGCTTCTTGTCGATCAGCAATTGCGCGATTTCCTGCATCTCCGGATCGACCTTGCGATCCTTCAGCCCTTCGAACACCGCGTCCGCCGCGACCACTTCATTGTGGTTGCGTAATTCAGTCATCACCATGCCCTTGCCCAGCGGCTGGATCAGCACCTCTCGGCCACGCTGGTACAGTACGACGCAGGAGCGGGCTGCTACCTTTTTCCTGGCCATGGCGTCCCGGATCACCGCGAAAGCCTCCGTGGAGGGCGCGTCGGCCGGAACGAGATAGTAGGGTTTTTCGAGGTAGCGTGCGTCGATTTCGGCGGCGGGCACGAACTCGCCGATCTCGAGCGTATGCTGCGATACCATCTTCAGTTTCTTGATTTCGTCCGGCTCAATGCGGATGAACTCGCCCTTTTCGACCTCGTAGCCCTTTACCTGCTCGGCCGCCTCGACCGTGTCGCCGGTCTCCTCGTCTATATAGGCGCTCTTGACCGGAAGACCGTCCTTGCGGTTCAGGATCCTGAAATGCACTTTCTCGGCCTCGCTGACGGCGCCGATGATCTTGACGCCACAGGAAACAGATCCGACTTTCATAAAGCCCTTCCAGGCAGCTCGTGGCGTCGCCATGTCGATCACTCATTTGCCGAACGGACGGAACGGCTGCGAGCGGAAATCGTTCCGCCGTGGCAGGCTATTCCATAGGCCCGCCCGGACGAGAACGTTCGTTTCATTTTCGTCGGGGGAATAGCGCAATGGCTAAACGCAGCGCAGGGTTGCTGATCTTTCGCCGAAGCGAAGGACGTTTCCAGGTCTTGCTGGTGCATCCGGGCGGCCCATTCTGGGCGAAGAAGGACGACGGCGCATGGTCGATCCCGAAGGGCTTGATCGACGAGAACGAGGACGAGCTAGCGGCGGCAAAACGCGAGGCCGAAGAGGAACTCGGCGTCGCCATCGATGGAGGTTTCGAACACCTTGGCAGCTACCGGCAGCCGGGCGGCAAGCTCGTCATCGCATGGTGCGTCGAGGCGGATTTCGACAGCGACGCCATCAGCAGCAACACCTTCGTCATGGAATGGCCGCCAAGGTCCGGCTCGATGAAGGAATTCGCCGAAGTCGACAGAGCGGGCTGGTTCTCCCTGCCTGAAGCCAACCATAAGATCCTGAAAGGCCAGCGCGCCATGTTGGCGGACTTTGCCAGTCGGCGTGGCGACGGATGAATTTGTTTCAGCCCAGTTCTTAAGGGCAGTGCTTGGGCTTCCTCACCGCTCTGCTTTAAGCGCGTTGCGGCCGCAGCGTGCGCAACGTGATCGAATAGCGGTGCTCGGCAACCGGCGGGATGCTGTGCTCCCATTCACTGCGCGCGGCGCCCGTCATCAGATAGGCCGATCTTGGCTCGACGGTGACCGTCTTGCGGTCCCATCGCGTGCCGTTTTTCCGGCGCAGGCGAAAGCTGCACGCGGCCAGCAGGGAAACGCCGGCGACCGCCTCGAAGTGAGGCTTGTCGCGGTGCCAGCCGATACCGGCGCCCGGCCGGTACTCGTTGATCAGCACCTGCACGAAGGTCTCGGCGGGCAGGCGGGCAAAGGCTGCAACCTTTTCCCTGAGCGGCAGCAGAAAGCCGGGTATCGGCGGTGCCTCGACGACTGCGCGCCGGTCGTAGTCGTAGCGCAGCCCGAAGCCGACTATCCGCCGGTTTGCCAGATGGCCATGAAAGTCGAAAGCCTGAAATGGCTGGCTTGCGAGCTGGCTCGCCAACGCTGCTTCTTCGTCCGGCGTGATCAGTTCGGGCCGGTAGCGGAATCCTTCCGGCCGGTCGTCGGTGGCGGCAAAGAGATCGCCCTGGCGGGCTGCAGCCGATGTCTTGGGCGATGGCATCAACCGTATTTGGTGAAGCCGCCCCGTAGCGGCAAGGCTGCTTCGGCAGCAAGGAACCTCGCTCTCCGTGCAGGGTTATTCACACGACGGCATGGAATGGAGCACTGCCGAGCATTGGACCTGTCGAGGATGCCTTCAACTGCGATCAGGAACATCGATTACCAGCCGGCGACGAGGGTACTTTCCGTATGGTTCGTCCCGAGCGGAAACCGCTATGACTACGAGGACGTGCCGCCGCAGGTCCACGAGGCATTCCGCAAAGCCTCGTCAAAGGGCCGGTTCTTCAACGAGCATATTCGTGACCGGTACAGATACCATCTGGTCGAGCAGAGCCATTCGAAGTGAGCCTTCAGGCGCTTCTCAACCACGGTCTCGGTTCTCCGCCATGCCTAGCCGCGCGGTGGCAATGAGCGGACTTCGCAGTTGGCGAGCGACCTGATATTGACCATGGTCCTACCCGAAACATCGAAAGCCTGGAATGTCCGCCGAAGCCGAAAAAACCGAGCAGCTCCAGCAATTGCTCGACAACCTCGACCTGGCGGGCGCCCTGGACAGTGACAGTTATAAAAGGTTCCTCGACCAGCTGCCGATTGCGATCGCAATTTCCGATTTGGGCGGCGATGAACGTGTTGTTTACGTCAATTCCGAGTTCCAGAAACTGTCAGGCGTTTCCGTCGCAGAGCTGGAGCGCCGCAACTGGGCTGCGCTGAGCGGACAAGGCTTGGGCGAATACAAGGACCGGCCGCTGGCCCGGGCCATCGTCGAGCGTCTCGCCGGCCGCGTCGATGCACTCGCAATTCTTTATCAGGCGCTGTCGGCCGACGAACAGAAGGCCGAAGTTGACCTCGGCGTCTATCTCAGCCAGATCGCTTCCGCAGTGATGACGTCGCACGCCGTGCAAGGCATCCGGCTGGATATGAAGGTCGACACCTATCCCGTGTCCATCAACGTGGCGATGCCAACCGGCCTGGTGGTCAACGAGCTTTTGACGAACGCGCTGAAACACGCCTTTCTGGGTCGCCAAGGCGGGACAATCACGCTGCGCAGTGTTGTCGACGGCGACGGCTTTCGCATCGTTGTCGCCGATGACGGCATCGGCCTGCCCGAAGGCGAGACCTGGCCGAAACCCGGCAAGCTCGGAGCGTTGATCGCGCAATCGCTGACCGAGAACGCCAAAGCCCGGTTCGAGGTGGACTCGACCCCCGGCAAAGGAACGCGAGTGACCATCGTCTTCAACAGATCGGCCGCGCTCGCTTCGTAGCCGCACGAGCAGGGCTGCCGCAAGCGGGGTCATTCGAGGCCATCCGCATCAGCCGGGCCCCTCCATTACCTTGCGCGTGTGGCGGGCGATGACACCTTCTTCGTCGGTCGCCACGACGCGGACTTCGACCTTGCTCTCCGCCTGGCTCATCAGCGCGGCATGGGAGCTGTTGGCCGCCTCGTCGATCGCCACACCGAGCCAGCCAAGCCTGTCGCAAATCGCTTTGCGGGCCGGAGCCGAGTGCTCGCCGATGCCGCCGGTGAACACCAGGCATTCGAACCCGCCCAGCGTGTTGGCGAGGGCGGCAATCTCCCTGGCGGCGCGGAAGGCGAAAAGCTCCACCGCTTCGCGCGCCCGGCGGTCGTCGCTGGCTTCCAGCGTGCGCATGTCGCCGGAAATGCCGGACACGCCGAGCAGGCCGGATTCCTCGTAGAGCATGTCTTGCAGCGCCTCTCCCGAAATCCCTCTTTCCAATAGCAGGTACAAAAGCACGCCCGGATCGATGGCGCCGCAGCGTGTGCCCATGACCAGGCCGTCAAGCGCCGAAAAGCCCATCGTCGTATCGACGCTTCGCCCGTCGCGCATGGCGCACAGGCTCGCCCCGTTGCCGAGATGGGCGACGATGGTTCTTTTCGCCGCCAGATCGGGCGATATCTGCTTGAGCCGGCCGGCGACATATTCGTAGGAAAGCCCGTGAAAGCCGTAGCGGTGGATGCCGTCTGCCTCATAGTGGCGCGGCAGCGCGAAACGGCTGACCAGAGGCTCGATGGTCCGATGGAAGGCCGTGTCGAAGCATCCGACCTGCGGCAGGTCGGGTCGCAACGCGGCAAGCGCCCGGATCGGCGCGAGGCTGCGCGGCTGGTGCAGTGGCGCAAGCGGCGTCAGCCTGTCGAGAGCCTCGATAATTGTCGGCATCAGGCGGACAGGTTCGACGAACTCGCGTCCGCCATGGACGATGCGATGTCCGGCGGCGATCAGTTTCCTTCCGCCAAGTTCGTTCTCGATCCATTGCAGCATCTGGCCGATGCCCATGTCGCGTGATGCGTCTGCGGCAAGTGGCCGATCGCACTGCAGCTCCCCATCGGCGGCTTTCGCGGTCAGCCTTGGCGCATCGCCCAGATCCAGTGAACCGCGCGAGGCAAGATCCAGCTCGGCGGACGCTGCAAGATCGTAAAGTCGGAACTTGATGCTCGACGAGCCGGCATTCAACGCAAGGATCGATCGTCGCATCAATCGCCGGCCCTCGTCGCGCTGTCCTGTGGCCAGGACCATTTCTGGATCTCGGGCATGTCCTCGCCATGTTCGCGGACATAGGCCGTGTGCTCAGCCAATTTCCCATGCAGCGCCGCGGCAAGATCCTTCGCCCGCTCGGCCAGCCCCGGCACGCGCGCGATCGCGGCGAGCGCCAGATGATAGCGGTCGAGCTGGTTGAGCACCACCATATCGAACGGCGTCGTCGTCGTGCCTTCCTCGCGAAAGCCATGCACATGCATGTTGTCGTGGTTGGCGCGCCGGTAGGTCAGGCGGTGAATGAGATAGGGGTAGCCGTGATAGGCGAAGATGACCGGCTTGGCCTTGGTGAACAGCGCGTCGAATCTGTCGTCGGCAAAGCCATGCGGATGCTCGGAATTCGACTGCAAAATCATCAGGTCGACGACATTGACGACGCGGATCTGCAGGTCCGGAATGCCTGAGCGCAGGATGTCGGCTGCGGCAAGCGTCTCCAGCGTCGGCACGTCGCCGGCGCAAGCGAGAACCACATCCGGATCTTCGCCCTTGGCAACCGTCCCGGCCCATTCCCAGATGCCGGCACCGGCCTTGCAGTGCGCTTCCGCGTCTTCGGCGGACAGCCATTGCGGCGCCGGCTGCTTGCCGGCGACGATGACGTTGATGCGGTTGTAGGTTTTCAGGCAATGGTCGGTGATCCACAGCAGCGTGTTGGCGTCGGGCGGAAAATAGAGCCTGACCGTGTCGGCCTTCTTGTTGGCGACGAAATCGGCAAAGCCCGGGTCCTGATGGCTGAAGCCGTTGTGATCCTGCCGCCAGACATGCGAGGTCAGCAGGTAATTGAGCGAGGCCACCGGCTTGCGCCAGGCAAGTTCGCCGGAGATCTTCAGCCATTTGGCGTGCTGGTTGACCATGGAATCGACAATGTGTACGAACGCTTCATAGCACGAGAACAGGCCATGGCGGCCGGTCAGCAGATAGCCCTCCAGCCAGCCTTGGCAAAGATGTTCACTGAGCACTTCCATGACGCGGCCGTCACGGGAAAGATGTACGTCGTAGGGCTCGATCCGTTCCATCCAGACCCGGTCCGTAACCTCGAACACGTCGTCGAGGCGGTTGGAGGACGTCTCATCCGGTCCCATCAGCCGGAAATTCCTGGCCTCGGCGTTCAAGCGGACCACGTCGCGAAGATAGCTTCCGACCGTGCGCGTCGCCTCTCCCACAGTGCCGCCCGGACGCGGTACGTCGAGCGCCAGGCCTTTCCAGTCGGGAAGCACGAGGTCCTGTTTCAGCAGGCCGCCATTGGCGTAGGGGATTGCGCCCATGCGTCGTGACCCCGTAGGTGCCAGCGCCGCGAGCTCCGCCAGGAGATGGCCGCCTTTATCGAACAGTTTTTCCGGCTCGTAACTGCGCATCCAGTCTTCGAGGATCTGGCGGTGCGCCGCATCGCCGCGTGCGTTCGATACCGGTACCTGGTGCGAACGCCAGAAATCCTCGACCTTCTTACCGTCCACCTCTTTCGGCCCAGTCCAGCCCTTTGGGCTGCGCAGCACGATCATCGGCCACAGCGGCCGCTCTCCCTTCCAGCCCGCGGCTCGTGCAGGCTCCTGGATGGAGTGGATCCGGTCGAGCACGGTATCGAGCGTGCGGGCCATCTCCCGATGCATCGCAGCAGGTTCATGACCTTCGACGAAGAAGGTTTCGTAGCCATAGCCGAGGAACAGGCTGCGCAACGCCTCGTCTTCCATGCGGCCGAGGATCGTCGGGCTGGCGATCTTGTAGCCATTGAGATGCAGGATCGGCAGGACGGCGCCGTCGGATGCCGGGTTCAGGAACTTGTTGGAATGCCAGGCCGCGGCGAGCGGACCGGTCTCGGCTTCGCCGTCGCCGACGACGCAGGCGACCACAAGGTTCGGATTGTCGAAGGCGGCGCCGAAGGCATGGACCAGTGCATAACCGAGCTCTCCGCCTTCGTGGATCGAGCCGGGCGTCTCCGGAGCCGCGTGGCTCGGCACTCCGCCGGGAAACGAGAACTGCCGGAACAGCTTTCGCAAGCCGTCTTCGTCCTTGCCGACCTCGGGATAGATCTCGCTGTAGGTCCCCTCGAGCCAGGTGTTCGCGACCATTGCCGGGCCGCCGTGACCCGGACCGCAGATGAACAGAACATCGAGACCACGTTCACGGATGATCCGGTTCAGATGCACATAGATGAAATTGAGGCCGGGTGTCGTGCCCCAATGGCCGAGCAGCCGCGGCTTGATGTGCTCGGGCAGCAAAGGCTCGCGCAAGAGCGGATTGTCGAGCAGATAGATCTGGCCAACCGAAATGTAGTTCGCGGCGCGCCAGTAGCGGTCCATCACATCGATCTGGTCAAGGCCGGTTGTTTGCGCAGTGGTGCGGGCCTCGTCGTTCATGGAAATGCCTCCGGAATACCCTCGTCCGTCGTTATCTGGGGTGGCGTCGCGCCGGAGAAAGGATTTGCCTCGAAATAAGTTTGGGCGGCCGCCAGCGCCGCTTGCCGATCCTGCAACCTGGCGAGCCCGACAAAAGCGGGTCGGTCTTTGGGGAACCTCGGGGCTTGCCAACGGTTAGGAAGGTGCACCGCATTGTATGAATCCAGGCGGACTGCCGAGGCCCTGGGACATGGACCGGCCAAAGTGCCGTTTGAGCAGCTTGGGCGATTGTGGCGGAGGCCCATAGGAGGAGCAGAAAAATGCTCGATCTCTCCCATGCCCGCAACCAAATGGTCGACATTCACTTAAGCCGCCGTGGCATTCGCGACCGCAATGTCCTTCAGGCGATGCGCGAGGTGCCGCGCGAGGCTTTCGTCGAGCCTGGTTTTGAAGAATTTGCCTATGAGGACGGGCCGCTGCCGATCGCCGAAGGTCAGACGATATCGCAGCCCTACATCGTTGCGTTGATGATCGAAATGGCGGAGATCGGAGCCGGTGACCACGTCCTCGAGGTTGGCACCGGCTCGGGCTATGCGGCTGCCGTAATGAGCCGGATCGTCGAACGCGTCTACACGATCGAGCGCCACGCCGCGTTGGCTGAAACGGCAAGGCAGCGGTTTAAAAAGCTTGGCTACGACAATATCGAAGTCCGCACCGGCGACGGCACCAAGGGCTGGCCCGAGGCGGCACCCTTCGATGCGATCCTGGTTGCGGCCGCCGGGCCCGGCGCACCGCTCGCCCTGCAAGAACAGCTCGACGTCGCCGGCCGGCTTATCATCCCGGTCGGCGACGAATTCGACTCGCAGCGCCTGCTCAAAGTCACCCGGACTGGCGCAGCAACTTACACCGAGGAGGATTTCGGCGGCGTGCGGTTTGTTCCACTGATCGGCGAGCAAGGCTGGGGCGAGCCAGGCAGCGACAGCCAAATAGCGGCCGATCTTCCGCACCGGCATCAGCGCAGAAGCAGCCTGCCGCAGATGATAGCGACCGCCGCCGAACCGCTTCCGGATTTCGACGATCCCGCCTTCGGTGCGCTGTTCGACCGGTTTGCCGACCGCCGCGTCGTCTTGCTCGGCGAAGCCAGCCACGGCACGTCGGAGTTCTACCGCGCGCGCGCCGCGATCACTCGCAGGCTGATCGAGAAGCATGGCTTCACCATCGTCGCGGTCGAGGCCGACTGGCCCGATGCCGCGGCGATCGACCGCTACGTCCGTCACCGGCCACCGCGGCCGGGCGCCGATCCGCCGTTCCAGCGCTTTCCCACCTGGATGTGGCGCAACACCGACGTCGCGGCGTTCGTCGACTGGATGCGAGAGCATAATGAGCGGATCAGGATATCCTCCCGGCGGGCCGGGTTCTATGGCCTCGACATCTACAATATGGGCGGGTCGATCGCGGCGGTCTTGCAATATCTCGACCGGATCGATCCGCAGGCGGCAAGGATCGCACGCGAGCGCTATGGCTGCCTGACGCCGTGGCAGAACGACCCGGCCACCTATGGCCGTGTCGCACTCACCTCCGGCTACCAGAAATGCGAGAAGGCCGTGCTCGAGCAATGCCGGGAACTGCTTTCCAGAGAGCTCGACTATGCGCAGCAGGACGGCATCGATTTCCTCGACGCCACCCAAAACGCCCGCCTGGTCGCCTCCGCCGAACGCTATTACCGCACCATGTATTACGGCGGCGCGCAGTCCTGGAACCTGCGCGACACCCACATGTTCGAAACACTGGAGCACCTGCTGCAGGCCCGCGGCCCGGCCGCCAAGGCGGTGGTGTGGGCACATAATTCCCATATCGGCGATGCCCGCTATACCGAGATGGGGATCGTCAGGGACGAAGTGAACATCGGCCAGCTCTGCCGCCAGCGTTTTGGCGACGAGGTTGCCTTGATTGGGCTCAGCACGCATTCCGGGACGGTGGCCGCCGCCACCGACTGGGACGGCGACATGGAAGTGAAACCGGTTCGTCCTTCCCACAACGACAGCTATGAGCGGCTTTGCCATGACAGCGGCGTCTCGCCTTTCCTGCTCGATTTCGAGCGCGACGACACGCTGCGCCAACGGCTTCTGGAGCGCCGGCTGGAACGCTTTATCGGCGTTATCTACCGGCCGGAGACCGAGTTGCACAGCCACTATGCGGATGCCTCGCTCGCCCGCCAGTTCGATGCTTTCGTCTGGTTCGATGAAACCAGTGCCGTGACGCCGCTTGGGCCGGAACATGCGGGGACAGGCCTTCCCGAGACCTATCCTTTCGGGCTGTAGCGAATTTGGACCCCGGGGGAAGCGGAAAATCGAAAGAAGGACGTCACCAATGGCCGGAAAGAAGACTCATGAGCAGCAATTGCGCATCATCGAAGAGCGCGAGAACACGAAAAACGCTGGCAAGGATTTCGACGCGGAAGCGGATTTGAAAAAGACCAGGCAAGAGCGCGAGGCGTTCCGGCGCGGTGCCGAGCTCAGATCGGACCCCAAGGACATTGCCGATCCCGACGACCGCAACATCATCCGCGGCGAGCACCAGGAAAGCGCCCACAACAAGCATCGCGCCGACCGCTGAAACGGCGGGATCGCTTAACGTTAAGACAGTATGGCGCCGGTTCCCGTTCCCCGATCTGACGGATGCAGCGTTCGTGGCCGCAAATTGGCGGACGAGGGCGCCGTCTTGATCCCCTCGGCGCTATTCAGCAAAAAATGTCGCGGCGACAGCAATTGAGACGAGGCTCAGCATCGCCAGGCCTGCCCTGGCGACATGCGAAGTCTCCCAGACGTTGCGCAAATCTCTCCAGTCGCCGGTCTGCTTTCGAGAAAACATTGAAAAAAACGTCGCGGCTGATTGCGGCATGGCAACGTCTTGCACCCAGAAATTATTGACGGGATGCGTGACCAACCAATAGGTCGCATGTTCCGCCAGCAGGAAGACAAGCGCCGCCAAGGTCCACCAGAATCGAGCGCTTGGATAAGGCGTCAGGTAGAGCAGGATGGCGAGTGCAATGATGCCGCCGATCTCGGCAAACCCGCCGATCGTGAAGCCGGGATAGTAGATCGCCTGCACTGATTTGTAGGTAGCCTCCTTGAGGCGCAACTTGCCCGGCAACTCCAAAGCGTGCGCAAGCGACAGCGCCATCGTGACAGCGACCAGAAGAAGGGCGGCGATCATCAATACGCGCATGTTCCTGCTCCCTGACCACAGCGTGGTTGGTGATCCGGTAAAGGCGACGCCACCCGACTTCCCTGCAGGCCGGTTCGGTCATTCCCCGATCTGGCTGGTCGACCGTTCGTGGAGTGTGGCGCCGGTCTGCGCGTCGACCGCGACCATGCTGACCTCGTAGCCCCAGAGCTTGCGGATATGGCGCAGCGTGGCGTCACGGCTGCCGCCTTCCAGCACGATGCCGTCCTTGACCTTGTGCTGCAGGCGCAGATGCCGGTCGCCGAGCAGGTCCACGTCCACCACCTGGATGTCCGGCCGGCTGGCGCCGATGTCGTAGCTGTGGGCGAGTGCGGCGCGGACGCTCTCGTAGCCGCGCTCATTGTGTATCGAGGCGACTTCGTAATGCGGGTCGTTGGCGGCATCGGCAAGGACAAAGAACCGCCATTTCCGTATCAGGGTAGGGCTCAGATACTGGCGGATGAAGGACTCGTCGCGATGGTTGGCCCAGGCGTCCAGCAAGGTCTGGCGCCAGTCGCCATTGCCGGCGATATCGGGAAACCAGTCGCGGTCCTCAGCCGTCGGCGCGGTCGAGATGCGCTGGATGTCCTGCATCATGTCGAGACCCAGCGCGTAAGGATTGATACCGGAAAAGCGCGGATCGTCGAACCCTGGCTGGAAGATCACGTTCGAATGGTTGCGCAGGATTTCCAGCATGGCACCTTCGCCGATCAGGCCGCGGTCGAACAAAAGGTTCATCAGCGTGTAATGCACGAAGGTGGCGCAGCCCTCGTTCATCACCTGCGTTTGCCGCTGGGGATAGAAATACTGCGCGATCACGCGGACGATCCGGATGACCTCACGCTGCCACGGTTCCAGGATCAGGCTGTTCTTCTCCAGGAAATAAAGCAGGTTCTCCTCGGGCAGCTTGAGCGATTTCTTGCGCTCCGTCATGGTATCCGTTTCGCGGACCTTGGTGCCGTCCTTGGAAGGCGGCAGCGTGCGCCACAGATCGTTGTAGGAACGTTCCTCGTATTCCAGGCGCTCGCGAATCCCCTCGCGCTGCTTTTCCGACGACAGCTTCGGCGGCCGGTGATATCTGAACACGCCCTGTTCCATCAGCGCATGTGCGGCATCGAGGATCTCTTCCACCGCATCGACGCCGTGCCGCTCTTCGCAGCGGGCAATATAGCCCTTGGCAAAGTCGAGATAGCTGAGGATGGCGCCGGCGTCCGTCCACTGCCGGAAAAGATAATTGTTCTTGAAGAAATGGTTATGGCCGAGCGCCGCGTGCGCCGTCACCAGCGCCTGCAGGGCCATGGTGTTTTCCTCCATCAGATAGACGATGCAGGGATTGGAATTGATGACGAGTTCGTAGGCCAGCCCTCGCCCACCTTTGCGGTAGAGCAATTCCTGGTAGAGGTAGTGCTTGCCGAACGACCAATGCCGGTACATCAGCGGCATGCCGACAGAGGAATAGGCGTCGAGCATCTGTTCGGACGAGATGATCTCCATCTGCACCGGATAGACGTCGAGGTGGAGCTCTTCGGTGGCGACCGCCTCGATGGTCTCGTAGGCGCGCGACAGCGTCCTGAAATCCCAGTCGGAACCGGAAAACAGCAACCCGGATTTGCTCGCCATCAGCCCCCTCTTTCACCGCTCTTTTGATAACCCGGCTGTCTGGCGAAGAGTTGGCGGAAAACCGGGTAGATGTCGGCCGCCGTGGCGATGCGGCTCATCTGGAAGTTCGACCATCTCAGCTTGACCGCACTGTAGGCACGCCACAGCGACGTGCCGTTGTCGGTGGCGCCGAAGATGTGGCTCTCACGCTCGTCGAGGATCTCGACATAGGCAAAATACTGGCAAAGCCGCATGATCTGTTCGTCGAGAAGGGCGATGCAGCGCTCGGAATCGGTGACGAAATTGTCGCCGTCCGAGGCCTGGGCGACATAGATGTTCCATTCGCGGCTGGGATAGCGTTGCTCGACGATGCGGTGCATCTCCTCGAGCGCCGTGGAAACCACCGTGCCGCCGCTCTGGGTGTTGTAGAAGAAGGTTTCCTCGTCCACCTCCTGCGCCTCGTGCGTGTGGCGGATGAAGACGACCTCGGTCCGGTCATAGCGCCGCTTCAGGAACAGGTGCAGCAGCACGAAGAAGCGCTTGGCCAGATCCTTCTCGCGTTCGCCCATCGAACCGGACACGTCCATCAGGCAGAACATCACCGCATTGGCGTTCGGCACCGGCTGGGCGTCGAAGCGGTTGAAGCGGATATCGACCGGATCGACAAAGGCGATCCGCTTGCGGCGGCGCTCCAGCCGCTCAAGCTCTTCCTGCAGCGCCACGATGCGCTGCCGCATCTCGGCGTTTTGCGGCTTGGCCTCCAGCGTCGCGATCTCCTGCGCGACAGCGTCGACCGCCTCCTGCTTGGGACGCCTGAGCGCTATGCGGCGGCCATGGCTGTTGCGCATCGTGCGTCCGACATTGATGTTGGTCGGCGAGCCGGTCGCGGCGAAGCCGGCCCGGCGCGGCTTGAAGGCGAGGATCTCCTTGAGGTTGAGCTTGACCATATCAGGCAGTTCGAGGTCTTCGAAGAAGAGGTCGAGCACCTCTTCGCGCGACAGCACGAAACGGAAATCGTCCTCCGATTCGGTTCTCCCCGGGGCGGATCCCATGCCGCCGCCCTGGCCCGGCTTGGGCAGCCGGTCGCCTGGGGCAAAATGCTTGTTGCCGGGCAGGACGTGCTGGCGGCTGCCGCTGTTCCGGGCATCGTTGAAGCTCGGCTCGCCGGTGCCTCGCGCCGGCATCGAAACGGCATGCTCGGCGTCCACGTCGGCGATCTTGCCGGTGCGGATCTGATCGCGGATGGTGCGCTTCAACTCTTCGCGCGCCCGCCGCAGGAAACGCTGCCGGTTGCCGAGGCTTTTGTCCTTCGGGTTCAGTCGGCGATCGATGAAGATCGGCATATGTTACCCCGGGCTGGCTTCAACCCGCCTTGTTCACCCGCATGTACCAGTCCACCAGCCGGCGGACCTGGCGCTCGGTGTAACCGCGCTGGATCATCCGCTGCACGAATTCGGTATGCCGCTTCTCCGTCACGCTGTCCTGCTTGGAGCCGAAGCTGATCACCGGCAGCAGATCTTCGACCTGCCCGAACATCCGCTTCTCGATGACTTCGCGCAGCTTTTCATAGCTTGTCCATGACGGGTTACGGCCGTGGTTTCTGGCCCGCGCGCGCAGCGTGAACTTCACCACTTCGTTGCGGAAGTCCTTGGGATTGGCGATGCCGGCCGGCTTTTCGACCTGCGACAGTTCGTTGTCCAAAACCTCGCGATTGAGGATCTGGCCGGTATCGGTATCCTTGAAGTCCTGATCCTCGATCCAGGCATCGGCATAGGCGATGTAGCGGTCGAACAGGTTCTGGCCGTATTCGCTGTAGGATTCCAGATAGGCCTTCTGGATCTCGTGGCCGATGAACTCGGCATAACGGGTGGCGAGCTCCGACTTTATGAAATCGAGATAGTCCGCCTCGGTTTCCTTCGGGAACTGCTCGCGCTTGATCGCCTCTTCCAGGATGTACATCAGATGCACCGGATCGGCGGCGACCTCTTCGGTGTCGTAGTTGAAGGTCTGCGACAGGATTTTGAAGGCGAAGCGGGTGCTGACGCCGGTCATGCCTTCATCGACACCGGCCGCGTTTCGGTACTCCTGGACCGACTTCGCCTTGGGATCGGTTTCCTTGAGGTTCTCGCCGTCATAGACGCGCATCTTGGTGTAGAGCGGCGAATTGTCGTGTTCGGCCAGGCGGGTCGAAACGGTGAACCGGCTGAGGATATCGAGCACTTCCGGAGCGCAGGGGCTGGAGGCCAATTCGCTTTCGCGCAACAGCTTCTCGTAGATCTGCCGCTCTTCCGTGACCCGCAGGCAATACGGCACCTTGACCACCAGGATGCGGTCGAGGAACGCCTCGTTGTTCTTGTTGTTCTTGAACTGCAGCCATTCCGATTCGTTGGAATGGGCAACGATGATGCCCTGATAGGGGAAAGCGCCGAAATTCTCGGTGCCGTTGTAGCTGCCTTCCTGGGTCGCGGTCAGCAGCGGATGCAGCACCTTGATCGGCGCCTTGAACATCTCGACGAATTCGAGCAGTCCTTGCGTCGTCCGGTTCAGGCCGCCGCTATAGGAATAGGCATCCGGATCGGACTGGCTGAAGTTTTCCAGCTGCCTGATGTCGACCTTGCCGACCAGGGCCGAAACGTCCTGGTTGTTCTCGTCGCCCGGCTCGGTCTTGGCGATGCCGATCTGGCGAAGCCTGGACGGCATCAGCTTGACGACGCTGAATTTGGAGATGTCGCCGGACAATTCGTCGAGGCGCTTGGCCGCCCAGGGCGAGATCAGGCCGTTCAGCCGCCGCCGGGCGATGCCGTATTTGTCCTCCAAAAGGTCGCCCATGCGGTCGGGGTCGAACAGCCCGAGCGGCGATTCGAAGACCGGACTGACCTGGCCGCCGACCTTCAGCGTATAGATCGGACGCTGCTCCATCAGCCTTTTCAACTGCTCCGCAAGCGAGGACTTGCCGCCGCCGACCGGGCCGAGGAGATACAGGATCTGCTTGCGTTCCTCGAGCCCTTGCGAGGCATAGCGGAAATAACCGGCGATACGCTCGATCGTATCCTCCATGCCGTAAAAGTCGGCGAAGGTCGGATAGATCTTGATCGTCCGGTTCGAAAAAATACGGCCGAGCCGCTCGTCCTTGCTGGTATCGACAAAGGTCGGCTCGCCGATCGCCTCGACCATCCGCTCGGGCGCCGAGGCGTACATCGACTTGTCCTCGCGGCAGGCAAGCAGATATTGCTGGAGGCTTATCTCCTCCTGCGCCGCATTCTTGTAAACCTCGGAAAACAGATCGAAGACGTCGGATTGATTCTCACGCATGGTATTCCTAGCCCCGGAGCCGGTGTGGCTGCACGTTTGTCTCTTGAACAACCAAATGTCGGAAAGCCCTTGTGGTTCCCTTCACTTTGCAGAGAGTGCCTGTGACCGAATGATAAGACTCTAGATAAGAGCATCCTGCATGCCGACAAGGCGTGGAACGTCCTGCTCGAGGCACAAAATCCTGAATCACGCCACGCGGTGCGGGCGACCTCCGACAAGACGGAGGAACGGTTCTGGTCCTTCCCGGTTGTGAGGGAAAGGAGACGGTTCGATGTTTGAGACTAGTTTGTGGTTGCTCGTTGTTGCAGGCGGTCCACTGCTGCTGGCAATCCTGATCGCCTACGCCCTGCTCACCCAGCGCCGTCGCGGCCCGGCGGAGCGCAGGGAAAGCGAGCGCGCGACCGAGCGCCTGTACCAGGAAAAGAAGGACTGACCGACGGGATCGCAGCTCAGCTGCGGGCAACCGCCAGCCCGGCCACTTTTTCGGCGCGCAGCAGCATGCCGAACAGGTCACGCGGCTCATCGGGATCGGCCAGAAGGTCTAGTTCCTCGTAAAGGCCGGTCCGCTGAAGCTGATCGCGGACGTAGCGTAGCGCGGAAAAATCCTCGATCGCAAAGCCGACGGAATCAAACAGCGTGATCTGTCCGGCGTCCGTCCGGCCTGCTGCCTTTCCTGTCATCACCTGCCACA
Source organism: Mesorhizobium sp. M1403 (assembly GCF_040317695.1). Classification (NCBI taxonomy): domain Bacteria; kingdom Pseudomonadati; phylum Pseudomonadota; class Alphaproteobacteria; order Hyphomicrobiales; family Phyllobacteriaceae; genus Mesorhizobium; species Mesorhizobium sp. M1403. Next base: position 37,517 of record NZ_JAMYKY010000021.1, read on the forward strand.
ATTCGGTGATCGGATGGTCCGCATCGAGCTGCTGGCTCTCGCCTTCGATGCGCGTCTGCGGCGGATATTCGACGAAAATATCCGAGCGCAGCAGAATGTCGCGATGCAGCTCGGTCTTGCCCGGGCAGTCGCCGCCGACCGCGTTGATGTGCACGCCGGACCCGACCATGTTGTCGGTCAGGATTGTTGCCGATCGCTTGTCGGCGGTTACCGTGGTGATGATCTGTGCACCTTCAACGGCCTCCTGCGCCGACGCGCAGAGCTTGATGTCGAAACCCATGCCGGCAAGGTTCTTCATGCATTTGGTCGAGGCCGCCGGGTCGATATCGTAGAGGCGCAGCCTGTCGACGCCAAGCAGCGCCTTGAACGCAATAGCCTGAAATTCCGATTGCGCGCCGTTGCCGATGATCGCCATGCATCTGGCGGCCCCGGGAGCGAGGTATTTCGCCGCGACCGCCGAGCTGGCCGCCGTTCGCAGGGCAGTCAGGATGGTCATTTCCGAAAGCAGCATCGGATAGCCGTTGCCGACATCGGCAAGCACGCCGAAAGCGGTCACGGTCTGGCGGCCGTCACGTGTGTTCTTCGGATGCCCGTTGACGTATTTGAAGCCGTAAAGCTGCCCGTCGCTGGTCGGCATCAGCTCGATGACGCCGTCAATGCTGTGCGAGGCGACGCGCGGCGTCTTGTCGAACAGCTCCCAACGCCTGAAATCCTCTTCGATATAGGCGGCAAGCTCGACCAGGAAGCGCTCGATGCCGATGGCAAGCACCAGCTTCATCATGCGGTCGACGCTGACGAACGGAACGATATTCAAATTGACGGTCATGGCTCAGAACCCCCTCGTCGGGCGATCCATGATCCGCCGGCCCATCAGACTCGCGGTCAGGTCGACCAAAAGCGTGGCGGTGCGGCCGCGCTCGTCGAGAAAAGGGTTGAGTTCGACCAGGTCGAGGCTGGTGACGAGGCCGCTGTCATGCAGCATTTCCATGGCCAGATGCGCCTCGCGGAAGGTGGCGCCGCCGGGAACGGTGGTGCCCACCGCCGGCGCGATCGACGGGTCGAGAAAATCGACATCGAGGCTGACATGGAGCATGCCGTTGGCGGCGCTCACCCGTTCGAGAAAGGCGCGAAGCAGTTGCGCGATACCGTGCTCGTCGATCGAACGCATGTCGTGGACCGTCACGCCGGCTCTGCGCAACGCATCCCGTTCCGCCAGGTCCACGCTGCGGATCCCCAGCGCGCATATGCGAGCCGGGTCCACCTGCGCCGCGAGGCGGGGGAAATAGCCCTCGAAGCCGGGCTGCCCGCTGGCATAGGCCAGCGGCACACCATGCAGATTGCCGCTGGTCGTCGTGTCGAGCGTATGAAAATCGGGGTGGGCGTCGAGCCACAGCACGAAGAGCGGCCGGCCGGCCTTCGCCGCCCGGCGAGCAATGCCGGCGAGCGTGCCGGCCGAAATGCTGTGGTCGCCGCCGAGAAAGATCGGCATTGCGTCGGCGCTCGCGGCATAGGCGGTTTCGCTGATCGCTGCCGTCCAGGCTGCGATTTCCGGCAGCGCCTTCACCACCGCGTTGCCGTGTACGACAGGGCGCATGTCGGCAGGGACAATCGTTCCGAGGTCGGTCAGCGTATGGCCAAGCTCGGTCAGCGCGCCGGCCAGACCGGCCGTGCGCAGCGCGCTCGGCCCCATCTCGCAGCCCATCCTGCCTGAGCCCGCCTGGATCGGAGCCCCAACGATCGTGCAATGCATTCTCATACCCCACCAAATTACGATGCCTTTAGTGAAGCCCGCATCGCTGGCAGAATGAACATATCAAATTGGCAAATTTGTCGAAGTGCCTTACCATAGTGGCAGCATCTACTTCCGTTGTGAGCAATCATGGACCAGCTCGACGAGCAGATCATCACCTCTTTGCGGCATGACGCCCGGCGCAGCATTTCCGACCTTGCCGTTAGCCTGGGTGTCTCCCGGGCAACGGTAAGGTCCCGGATCGAGCGACTTGAAAGAGGAGGCGTCATCGTCGGCTACACCGTCATTCTACGCGCCGACGCGGTCGATCAGCGGGTGCGTGGCATCATGATGATCGAAATCGAAGGCCATGCCGCAGATCGCGTCATCCGGGCGCTGGGCGGCTTCTCCGAGGTCTCGACGATCCACACCACCAATGGCCGTTGGGATCTGGTGATAGAACTCGGAACCCAGACGCTGAGCGAGTTCGATGCGGTGCTGAGACGTATCCGCCTGATCCCCGGAATTACCGGCAGCGAAACAAGCCTGCTCCTGGCAACGCCGCGCACCACCAAAGCGCGGCTGTGACCTTCGCCCGTGACCTGTAGCGGTAACGAAGCTACGGAACCTTCAATTGCCGCCGCGGTTAGAGCAATTCCAGGAAAAGTGTGGAACGATTTTCCGTTCGGAATTGCGTCAAAACAAAAAGATTGAGCGGTTCGGCGTTTCCGCGAAACCGTTCCAAGCCCAGACAGGCCTTCTTCGAGGGAGAACAAGCATGGCTCACGCCCAGCAAGAACTCGTCGAATTCGTTATCAGCAAAGCCTTCAATCCGGTCATGCGGGCCAAACCCGACGGAAAATCCGATGCCGAGCGCAAGATGCTCGAACATGTCCAGCAGGCCACGAAGACCGAGATCGAGCGCTATCGCCGTTACGGCTCGGCTGAGGAGGTCGCGACCAATTTCAAGCGCGACCTGAATTCCGACGCTGCCAAAAAGTTGCACGCCCAGCTGCGACGCCTGCATCTGCCGACGATCGAGGACATTCGCGACGACTTCGAGGACAAGGCCCGCGCGTTAGGCGTCAAGGCCTCGCCGTAGATCCGCGACCGGTCGTCCTCGGTGACGTCCGTCCGGTTGTCATCACAATCCGTCCTTGGTCGGAGGCCACCCTGACCGAACCGTCTCGGGGATGTTGTCCGACGTCAGCTCGCCCCGATTGAGCTTTTCAATCGCTTCACCGGCTTCGCTTTCGTCGAGATCGGAAAGCGGCAAATCCGCCGACCACGACGGCCTCGTCACTCTCGCTGTCATAGACCTCCCAAAGGCCTTCCGGATCCTGTCGTTTGTCGTAAACGGTTGGCAAGGCCATTTCCGTAATCACTCCTGCAGGCAACGCCGCTATTGTACGGCCGCTACCCATTTCAGGGCCTGGGCCTTCTCGTCCTCCGGGAACACCCGCGCCTCGATTTGCGGAAACAGTGCGTCCGTCATTTCCGTGGCTGCCTTGATCCACTGCTTGTCGGAAATCACGGCGGCACGTTTGAAGCGGTGGAGCTCGCCAAGTTTGCGCAACCCATACTGCAGGTCGCACCGCAAGGCGCCAGCCGTCATGTCTTCGAAATCGGTAAGGTCAGTCAGGACGCCGATGTCCTTGTGGTCGCTCAGTTTCGCTTCGATGGCCGGGATTGGCTGGCTGCCTGAAACAAACTCGGGCCATTCGCGGATGTTCCCTGCCAAAAGCGTGTTTCACTTCGACCTAAAATGACGATCGGCTGGCTTCCTGACCGGTCCTCGGATCGCCTGCGTGACGACGGTATAACGCGTGATTTGGCCCTCCACGGGGTCCTCTCCGTGGAAGTGGATTTCTGCATCCAGCGGCATCTGCGCGGTGTTGCCGAATTGCTTGACCGCGCACGCATGCACGAGCTGTACGTCGGGGTCACGCGTCATGGCCTCCATTGCCGCAAGCTCTGCCGTGCTGCTGCCGCCGATCCGCCAGCTGGCTTCCAGCACACCCGATCGCCAGATGCCCGAGGAATCGACACCTTGGCCGATGTCGTAGTTGCGCCTCGAGGCGAAGAATCCGGGATGGCCAAGCATCGCCGCGTCGTAGGTCCTCGCCTGCGCCACAGCCAAAGTCAGCGCCGGAGACAGCTGCAGCCTGTCGAGCGCTTCCCATCCGCCGCGCACGACGACCAGATCGGATCCGCCGTAAACGGGCTGTCCGGCATTGTCGGCGGTCATCCGCTGCACGCCGTAATAGCTGACCGATGTTCCGTCGATCGCGGTTCTGCCAATGCTCAGCGTGACAATGTCGCGAAGCTCCGTTTCGAGAACAAGCCCGTATTCGCTTAGGTCGGAGGATGGATATCGTTCCAGCAGCCTTTCGATATCGGCGACCGTCGCGGCGGTGTGCTGGTCGCGGCCCCGCGAAGCGCGCGGTGGCTTGAACCGGACCAGCCCGAGCTGCAGCAGACGTTCCGCTGCGCGCAGCGCGTCATCGCGTGAAAATGCGGTGTAGCCGGGCAGTACGGCCGCGCCGACGGCGCTGCCGAAGCCGGCTGGCCAATCTTTTGGCCGTGCCGCCGACCCGTCCACCAGCTCGTGGGTTATGGCCTTGGTGGTTGCGAGGCGCCAGGGCACCACACCGCCGAAGAGGTCGTCGGGCCCGTTGATGCCCAGTTGGACCGCATCGGCGGCAAGCAGGCTGTCGTCCGGCACGAAATACAGCCCGCCGTTGTCACCGCCCCAGTCACGCAGGCCCTGGCGGAAGGAAAATCCCTTCAACGCCGCAATCGTGCGCGCGACGGCAGCGACGGTCTCCCATTCGTGGGCATAGACGGTCTCGCCGCCCGGCGCGGAGAACGCGACCACAACACCTTTTGCTCCGCCCGATTGTGTGCCGCTTAGCCCGGTCATGTCGCGCCGCCCTTCGTCCATTGCCGAGCCCATTGCCGTTATTCCGCGGCGATGCGTCCGAACCGAAAAACCCGCTTCCTCGGCGAATGTTCCGGGCAACGGCGCGCTATCCGGTTTGACCGAGTTGCGGCGATCGGAACATCGGCGGCTCATGGTTTTTATGCGGGAGCCTCAGACAGGGTGATGGATGTGCTCAAGGAGGCCGCGCCCCGCGCCCTGGGAGCGGCCGAGGTCGTCGACACATTCGAACGGGCTTGAGACCGAGCTGGCTGTCGCATGAACTGCGGCCAACGGCCGGAACTGTCACTAGCGGTTCATGTTCATGATCGCATTCGTCGGCATCAAATTGTGGTCGAGGTTGGCCATGATCCAGATCGAGCCGCCGATCACCAGGACGACGATCAGCACGCCGAAGGCAAGCGCCAGGGCGTTGTTGGTGTTGTCCGGCCCCGTCGTGATATGCAGGAAGAAGACGAGATGCACGCCCATCTGCGCGATCGCCAGCACAATCAGCGCCACCGGGATGCCCGGTGCCCATATAAGGTTGGTTCCGAGCAACCAGAACGAGGCGATGGTCAACAGCGTTGCCAGCCCGAGGCCGATCACATAGCCGCGTAACCCGGATCCGACCTCGGCGTCGCCGAGGTATTCGTCACCCGGCGCCGTATCGATGTCGTAGCGCTCCAGGCCATCGGTGTCGCGCCTTTGCGCATGGCGGTCGTCAGCATTGCTCATCGACTTGCTCCCAGGAGATAGACCACCGTGAACAGGGCGACCCAGATGATGTCGAGGGCGTGCCAGAACAGGCTGAAGCACATGAAACGCCGAAGAATATCGTCGCGGAATCCCTTGGCGAAGATCTGCGCCATCATCGTGAGCAGCCACAGCAGCCCCGCCGTCACGTGCAGGCCATGGCATCCCACCAGCGTGAAGAACGCCGACAGGAAAGCACTGCGCGTCGGTCCGGCATCGCGGGCAATCATATGCGCGAACTCGCGCAGCTCGAGCAGGATGAAGCTGGCGCCGAGCACGAAAGTGACAGCCATCGCAACATAGAACCAGGAGCTTCGCCGCGCGGTCACGGCGAGGCTGGCGAGACCGCAGGTAAAGCTCGACAACAGCAGGGCCGCCGTCTCGATCGCGACGTTGCGCAGGTCGAACAGCTCGGCTCCGCTTGGTCCGCCCGCCGTCTTGCCCGCCAGCACAGCGTAGGCCGCAAAGAAGGCCGAGAACATCACGATGTCGCTCAGAAGGAAGATCCAGAAGCCGTAGCCGACGACGATCCGGATCGGTGCCGGTCCGCCGTCGCCATGGCCGGGGGCATGGCCGTGCCCGCGATGGCCGAGGTGGTAGGGGTCACGCTCTCGAACGTCGATCGCGGTCATGGCCTTGGCCCCGTATACGTGGCCAGCGCCTCGCGGCGGGCACTTCGGTTGGCGCGGTCGATCCGGGCGACTTCGGCGGCAGGAATGACGTATTCGGGTATGTCGCGCCACGCGAATACGACGAAGGTGGCGAAAGCACCGAGCGCGCCGAGCGCCACCATCCACCAGATGTGCCAGATGAGGGCGAAACCCATCACGGTCGCAAAGAAGGCGCAGATGAACCCGGTGGGACTGTTGCGCGGCATCTCGATCGGCTCGTATTCAGGCTCGTCGCGCAGCCGGTTTTGCTCGCGTGCCCGCTGCTTGATGCTCCAGTAGGGCTCTTCGCCCTCGACATGCGGAAGCGCGGCGAAGTTGAAGACCGGCGGCGGCGAGGGTGTGGCCCATTCCAACGAACGCCCGTCCCAGGGATCCCCGGTGACATCGCGAAGCGCCGCGCGCTGTCGGATGCTGACGACGAGCTGAATGATCTGGGCGACCACGCCGGCGGTGGTGATTAACATGCCGGCGCCGGCAACCAGCACCCAGGGATACCAGGCCGGCACGTCGAAATGCTGCATGCGGCGGGTCATGCCGAGCAGGCCGACGGTGTAGAGCGGCACGAAGGTGGCGTAGAAGCCGATCAGCGTCAGCCAGAAGGCCAGCTTGCCCCAGCCCTCGTGCAGCCGGAATCCGAATGCCTTGGGAAACCAGTAGGTATATCCCGCGAAGGCGCCGAACAGCACACCGCCGATGATGACGTTATGGAAATGCGCCACCAGGAACAGGCTGTTGTGGAGCAGGAAATCGGCCGGCGGCACGGCCAGCAAAACGCCCGTCATGCCGCCGATGACGAACGTCACCATGAAGCCCAGCGACCACAGCATTGGCGTCGCGAAGCGGATGCGGCCGCCATACATGGTGAACATCCAGTTGCAGATCTTCACGCCGGTACCGACAGCGATAATGCTGGTGGCGATGCCGAACGCGGCGTTGACGTCGGCGCCGGCTCCCATGGTGAAGAAGTGGTGCAGCCACACCATGAAGGAGACGATGCAGATGAAGAGCGTCGCGGCCACCATCGAGCGGTAGCCGAACAGCGGCTTGCTGGAGAACGTGGAGATAACCTCCGAGAAGATGCCGAACGCCGGCAGGACGAGGATGTAGACCTCGGGATGGCCCCAGGCCCAGATCAGGTTCACGAACATCAGCATGTTGCCGCCGGCTTCATTGGTGAAGAAATGAAAGCCGAAATAGCGGTCGAGCGTCAGCATCGCGAGCGTCGCGGTGAGGACCGGGAACGCGGCGACGATGAGCAAGCTGGCGGCGAGTGAGGTCCAGCAGAACATCGACATCCTGAGGTAACTCATGCCGGGCGCCCGCATCTTCAGGATCGTGGTGACGAAATTGATGCCGGTGAGCAGCGTTCCGACGCCCGCTATCTGCACTGCCCACAGATAATAATCGACGCCGACGCCCGGCGAGTAGGCGGTCTCGCTGAGCGGCGGATAGGGCAGCCATCCGGTGCGCGCGAATTCGCCGATCACCAGCGAGATGTTGACCAGCAGCGCACCGGTGGCGGTGAGCCAGAAACTCACCGAGTTGAGCGTTGGAAAGGCAACGTCGCGGACGCCGAGCTGCAGCGGCACGACCAGGTTCATCAGGCCGATGACGAACGGCATCGCCCCGAAAAAGATCATGATGGTGCCGTGGGCGGAAAAGACCTGGTTGAAGTGGTCGGGCGGCAGATAGCCGGGCGCCTGGAAGGCGAGGGCCTGCTGGGACCGCATCATGATGGCGTCGCTGAAGCCGCGCAGCAGCATCAGCAGCGCCAGCAGCGTGTACATGACGCCGATCCGCTTGTGATCGACGCTTGTGATCCATTCGCGCCACAGATAGGGGAAATGGCCGGCCAGGAAGACCCAGGCCAGCACGCCGAGGATTGCCAGGGCGACGACCGCCGAGGCGATCATCGGCAGAGGCTGATCCAACGGAATGACGTCCCAGCTCAATTTTCCGAGCATTGTCAGCCTCCTGTCTTGGGCGATACGCTCGGCTCGGGGCGACCGGCCTGGGGGCCGGGCGCGGGCGGAACGCCCTGCGTCGCGATTTCATGGAAAAGATCCGGCTCGACCGAGCGATAGGTCGAAGGCGGCACGTCCAGGCTCTGTCGGGCCAGTTCCTGGTAGCTGGCCTTGTCGAGTGCCTGTCCCTGGCTTCGCGCCGAATTGACGAACGCGTCGAAGTCGTCCACCGCGACAGCATGCAGCACGAATTGCATGCCTGGAAAGCCGTCGCCGCTGAAATGGGCCGACCGCCCATAGAATTCGCCCTGCTGGTCCGCCTGCAGGTGAAGCTGCGTCGTCATGCCGTTCATCGTGTAGATCATGCCGCCGAGCTGAGGCACGAAGAACGCGTTCATGACACTTGCCGAGGTAAGCGAGAAATGCACCGGCCTGCCCGCCGGCACCACGAGCTGGTTGATGCTCGCGACGTTCTGCTCGGGGTAGATGAACAGCCATTTCCAGTCGAGCGAGACGACCTGCACCTCAAGCGGCTTTTGCTGGGAATCCAGCGGCTTCATTGGATCGAGGTCATGCGACCCGATCCAGATGATGCCGCTCAGAAACAGGATGACGAGGATAGGGATCGACCAGACCACCAGTTCGATGCGTCCGGAATAGGCCCATTCCGGCAGATACCGCGCTCTTGTGTTGGTTTCCCGGAACCACCAGGCAAAGCCGAGCGTCGCCACGATCGTCGGGATGACGATGGCCAGCATGATGGCAACCGAATTGAGCAGGATCGTCCGCTGCGCCGCCCCCACCGGCCCTTGTGGGTCGAGCACGCCGCCCTGGCAGCCGGCAAGCAGCCCGGCAAGAAGCATCGACGCGCCGATGCGGCCGGGACGGATGGCGGCACAGTTTCGAACGATCGCCCTCGGCAACATGAGATCTCGCCGTTTCCTGAAAACCGATTGGAACGTTGCAGGCAGCGTGGCTGCCAACCCCGAATGTGCGCGCCGGTGTGCTCCTGGCGACAGTTTCTTCACGCACGCGGCTCCGGCTGGCAGAACCACATGCCGTGGATGTCGTTAAGCGGGCAACCTGTCGAGAACCCCTCCAAATCCTAACAAACCAGCGGCAAATCCCACGCAACCAAAGCCAAATCTTAAGAAACCAGAAACAGTACCCAGATCGAAGTTATCGCCAGAAACGTGGCGAATGCCAAGGCGGTAAACCGGTTCATGGCCGCGCCCACAGTTGGGCCATTTCGTCCGCTCCCTGCGACTCGGCGCTGAATTCCAGTGACGCTGCCCAATGATGCTGCTCAAGATGGTTGCGCCGACCGAACGTATGTTCGTCGCGAAAGTTCCAAAAAGCCAGACCCGTCGCAGCCTTTGGTTGCAGGCCGGCGACAATGCGATGCGCACCAGCGGCGGTTGGGCGGCTTCCCTGCCAAACGGAGCCGAGACTAGTTTTGCGTATGTAAAAATTACTTGTCTAGGTGAAAATAGTTGCTACTAATCGGCTGGGCAGTTCAGGGAGGAATTTCGGGCATGACAAGACTGCGCGGTCTCGCGTGGGATCACCGACGCTGCTGGGGTCCGCTCGACGCCAGCATCGGGCCGTATTGTGCCGCCAATCCCGGTCTTGAGATCGAATGGGACCGCCGCAGCCTCTACGAGTTCGGCGAGGGCGCGCTTGGTCCGGTGCTCGGCGCCTATGATCTTGTCGTGTTCGACCATCCGTTCATCGGCGATATTGCCGAAGGCGGGCTGATGGTGCCGTTCGATTTGTCGGCTGAGCAGCGCCGCGGCTTCGAACGGGATTCGGTCGGCGCATCCTGGCAATCCTACGCAAGGGACGGGCGCCAATGGGCGTTGCCGATCGATGCTGCCTGCCAGGTTGCCTCGTATCGCCCCGATCTCCTGGAGCGCTACGGGCCGCTGCCGCGCAGCCATGACGAGGTGCTGGAGCTCGGCCGGCGCGCCTTGAAGGACGGCAAATGGCTTGGGCTGCCGTTGGTGCCGACTGACGCCATGTGCCTGCTTTTGACGCTGGGCGAACCGCGGGAAGACGGCGACGAGTTCATTGCCAGGGAAAAAATCGAGCAGGCCGTTGGGCAATTGCGCCAGCTTGCGGCGCTGTCGCATCCGGATTCGCCGAAATGGAACCCGATCCGCTGCTACGATCATATGATCGCGCATGACGATGTGGTCTACGTGCCGTTCGCCTTCGGCTATGTGAACTATGCCTTCAAGGCAGACAGGCCGTATCTGCGCTTCGCCGATGTGCCGACGCCGCGATCCGCCGGCGCCTTGCTCGGCGGCGCCGGCATCGGCGTCAGCACGCAATCGCAACACAAACAGGCAGCCATCGACTACGCGCTGTTTCTGTGCTCGCCCGGCTATCAGCGCGGCGACTATGTGAAATCCGGCGGACAGCCGGGGTCGCTGGCGGCGTGGCAGGATACCGAGGTCAACGCGCTCTCGGGCGGCTTCTTCGCCTCGACGCTGGCGACCATCGAAGCCTCCTATCTACGCCCGACCCATGCGGGCTTCATCAGCTTCTTCCGCCAATGCGCCCCTCATGCCGCGGCGGCGCTCGCCGGCGAATTGCAGGCGGCCGAGTTGGCAGACCGGCTGAACCGGCTCTATCGCGAGACTAGGCATGGCCAGCCGCAACGGAGCGTCGCGTAATGGCCACCGATATTGCCCAGATCGTCGACGAGGGCGAAAGCGGCCGCAACGGCTATCGCGTGCCGGCGGTGGAGAAGGCGCTCGATATCCTGGAATTCATGGCTGCCAGCGGCGAGCCGCTGACCCAGACCGAGATCGCCACCGGAATGGGGCGCTCCATTCACGAGATCTACCGCATCCTGCTGCTGCTGGAGAAGCGCGGCTACATTTTCCGGACGCAATCGGACCGCTTCCGCCTGTCGCTGAAGCTATTCGAGCTGGCGCATATGCATCCGCCGGTAAACCGCCTGGTCGAATGCGCGCTGCCGGTAATGCGCGGCCTCGCCGCCAATGCCGATCAGAGCTGCCATCTGGTCGTGCGCGAAGGCGAGAGCGCGCTGGTCGTGCTGCAGATCGATTCGCCTTTGCCGATGCGTTATTCGGTTGCCCTCGGCTCACATTTCCCGATCCTCGAAACGAGCTCCGGCGCGGTGCTGCTGGCGCATTCGAGCCGCGCCGAGCGCGACCGCATCGTCGAACGGATCGTCGCTGCGGGCGAAGGCCAAGGCAGCCGGGCGGAAATCGAAGCGCGGCTGAACGACGTCGCAAGGCTCGGCTATGAAATGCGCGCCTCGCTGGCTGTCGAGGGCTGCACCAACATCTCGATGCCGGTGCGCGACCATACCGGCGCGGTCATTGCCGCGCTCACAGTCCCGTTCCTGCCGCAAAAGGCCGCCCGCTTCGATCGCAAGACCGTCTTCGAACGGACGAAGGCGGCGGCCGAGACGATATCGGCGGCGCTGGGCGCGGGCGAAGCTGCCAACTCTCCACGTGCCGACCCGGAACGGCGGGACTATCCGTTCAGCAACTGACAAGAAAATACAGGGAGAAGAAACATGAACTGGTCCAAATCAATGCTGTTTGTCTCGGCGGCCGCGCTGGCTCTGAGCGCCGCCGCGGCACACGCCGAAAACATGCCGAAGCGCATCGGCTACGTCACCAACTACGCCACGCATGAATGGTATCAGAACGTTATCAAGGGCATGCAGTCCCGCGCCAAGGAACTCGGTATCGAACTCGAGGTGCAGGACGCCAATCTGGACGTTGCCAAGGAGGTCTCCGCCGCCGAAGATTTCATGGCCAAGGGCGTTGACGTCCTGATCATCACGCCCGTCAACGAGGAAGGCGTCGTGCCGCTGCTGCGCCAGGCGAAATCCAACAACGTTCCGGTCGTGCTCGAAGGCAATCCGGTCAAGGGCATGACCACCATGGTCGCGATCTGCGACTACGACACCGGCTACACCGCCGGCGTCGAAGCCGGCAAATACGCCAAGGAAAAGCTCGAAGGCAAAGCCAAGGTGATGAATGTCGGCCTGCCGCTGCTGTCCGCCACGGTGCTGCGTTCGCAGGGTTTCATGGACGGCCTCAAGACCATCGTCCCCGACGCGGTCATGGTCCACGACCTCGACGGCGGCGGCAATCCGGACCGCGCGCTCGAAGTCTCTTCGGCGGCACTTGCCAAGAACGCCGACATCAACATCATCTACGGCATCAACGATTCCTCGTCGCTCGGCGGCCTTCAGGCCTGGAAAGCGGCCGGCAAGTCGCAGGATGGCCTGTTGACGGTCGGCACCGGCGGCGAAGGCCTTGCCTTCATCAATGCCATGCAGAACGAGCCGTCCTATCGCATCGAAGCCGCGATGTTCCCGGAAAAGGAAGGCTACACCGCCATCGATGCAGCGGTTAAGCTCTTCAACGGCGAAGAGGTGCCGGAACACATCGTCAGCCCGACCGCGCCGATGAACGGCGACGACTGGAAGAAGTTCTACGACTACGACGGCACCACACGAACGATCAAATGGGATGCCGTCAATGCGCTTCAGCCACCGGAAAAATGCATGAAAACTTCCGCCGACCTGAAGAAGTAAGGATTCCGGGTAGCCCTTCCCGCGCCGCGGGAAGGGCATCGGATCGGATGCAGGCGGCAAAACAGGTCAACCGCCCTGTTTTGGCCGGCAGTTTCCAAACGGCGACGGCACCCGATGCGGCCCGGAAATGAAATGGACATGAGCGAGCTTACGCAATCCTCCGCGCCAAGGCGTTTCATCGGCGGCCAGCTGCTGGGCAGCAGCCAGCTGGTGCTCGGCGTGATCCTGGCCGTGCTCTGCATCGCCATCTCGATTGCGGCGCCGCAATTCTATTCCGAGGCCAACATCATCGCCATCCTGCGCCAATGCGCGCTGGTGCTGATCGTCGCCTCCGGCATGACGATGCTGATCATCACCGCTGAAGTCGACCTGTCGGTCGGTGCGTCGCTGGCCTTTGTCGGCTGCATCGGCATGGCCGTACTCAATTCGACGCACAGCCTGACGCTCGGCCTGCTGGCGGCACTCGCCTTTTCCGGTGCGGTCGGCCTGTTCAACGGGCTGGTTGTCACCAGGCTTAAGGTGAACTCGCTGATCGCCACCATCGGCACCATGATGATGCTGCAGGGCGGCGTCTATCTGTTCACCCGCGAAGCGGTGCAGAACCACCACCGGCTTGCAAGCTTTACCGATCTCGGCGCCGGCTATATCGGCGCGATCCCGCTGCCGGTGGTCATTGCCGCGCTGATTTTCGCCCTAGCCGCGGCAACGCTGCGCTTCACCACGCTCGGCCGTTATCTTTACGCGGTCGGCGCCAATGAGCGGGCGGTCCGCCTCTCCGGCGTGCGCTCGCAACGCCTGAAGCTGTTCGCCTTCGTCGTCACCGGCCTTTGCGTCGGCATTGCCGGCATGATCCTGTCGTCGCTGATGAATGCCGGCCAGCCGACCGCCGGCCGCGGCTTCGAGCTGACCGTGATTGCCGCCGTCATCCTCGGCGGCACCAGCCTGCTTGGCGGGCGCGGCTCGCTGCTCGGCACGCTGCTTGGAGTGCTGGTGCTGAAGGTCATCGACAACGGCATTATTATCCTCGGCTGGAACCAGGACCTGCAGATGGTGGTGCCTGGCATCGTCATCATCATGGCAACCTATCTCGACATCGTCCGGAACAGAGCCAATGTCGGTTGATTTCCTCCACCCCGGCAAAACCGCGGCCGTCGATAAAAGCGTGCCGGCGCTCGAGATGCGCGGCATCGGCAAGCGCTTTCCCGGCGTGGTGGCGCTGGACAATGTCGATCTGACCCTGGAACCCGGCAAGATCCACGCCCTGATGGGCGAGAACGGCGCCGGCAAGTCGACGCTGATCAAGATCATGGCCGGGGTCTACGGCAAGGATGCCGGCACCATCCGCCTGCGCGGCCGTGAGGCCGACATCAAGTCGCCGCGCGACAGCCTGAAAGACGGCATCAAGGTGGTGTTCCAGGAGATCGCGCTGATCGCCGAGTTCAGCGTCGCCGAAAACATCTTCCTCGAGGGCTATCCGACCGGCAAGGGCGGCTCGATCGACTGGAAGAAGATCCGTGCCGATGCGGCCGCTCTGTTCAAGCGCATCGGCTTCAACGTCGACCCGGCGGCGCGCACCGGATCGCTGCCGGTCAGCCAGCAGCAGATGGTCGAGATCGCCCGCGCGCTCGCCCATGAAGCCCGCGTCGTGGTGATGGACGAGCCTACCTCCTCGCTGACGCCGAACGAGGTCTCGCTGCTGTTCACCGTCATCCGCCGGTTGGCCGCTCTCGGCATCGCGGTGCTCTATGTCAGCCACAAGCTCGACGAGGTCTTCGAGATCGCCGACACCGTGACCGTGCTGCGCGATGGCCGTCACGTCTCGACCAGGCCGATCGGCGAGCACACCAACGATACGCTGATCCAGGACATGATCGGCCGGCGCATCGAAAACCTGTTCCCGCGCAAACGCGGCGCGCCGGGCAGCAAGGTCGCGCTTTCCGTTGAAGGGCTCAGCACCGCCAGGAAGCTGAAGGACGTATCGTTCGAGGCGCATGCCGGCGAGGTCCTCGGCTTCTTCGGCCTCATGGGGGCCGGCCGGACGGAGCTCGCCAAGGCCATCGTCGGTTACGACCCGGTCACTTCCGGCGCCATTTCGGTCGATGGCAGCAGGCTGCTGCCGCACGATACCCACACCGGCGTCCGGCTCGGCATCGGACTGCTCACCGAGGATCGCAAGAGCGAAGGGCTGATGGGCGAGCTGCCGGTCTACCAGAATGCCAGCCTCGCCTCGCTCGGTGCCTTCGCCAGAATGGGCTTCGTCGACAAGGCCAGGGAACGCAAGGCGGTGCAGGACTATGTCGACCGTTTTCGCATCAGGACGCCCAGCCTGTTCCAGCAGGTCAAGAATCTGTCCGGCGGCAATCAGCAGAAAGTGCTGATCTCGCGCTGGCTGATGCGCGGTCTCAAGGTGATCGTCGTCGACGAACCGACCCGCGGCATCGACGTCGGCGCCAAGTCGGAGATTTTCGCGCTCATCGACCGGCTCGCCGGCGAAGGCTTGGCGGTCGTCATGATGACGTCCGAAATGCCCGAACTGCTGGGCCTTGCCGACCGCATCGCGGTGATGTGCGAAGGCCGCCTCACCGCGATCATGCCTCGCGACGAGGCCACGCAGGAGAAAATCCTCAATGCGGCGATCGGCTAAGATGATGACGCTTCGCAAAGGGAGCAAGCGATGAGTCTTGCAGGCACCCAGTCCATCAAAGCCGGGCCATCCATGCTGGCACGGCTGCTGGCGCGGCAGGAGCTCGCCCTGCTGCTTTGCCTGATCCTGGTGATTGCGTTCTTTTCCCTGACGGCAGAGAACTTCTTCTCGGTGCGCAACATCACCAATGTGCTCGGACAGGCGTCGCTGGCGCTCACCGCCGGCATCGGCTGCGCCATCGTCTTCATGTCCGGCGAGGTCGACATCTCGATAGGGTCGCTGCTGGCGACCATCGCCCTGCCGCTGATCATCATCATGAACGAAACCAACTCGCTGCTGCTCGGCATCAGTGGTGCGCTGCTGTTCGGGCTGATCATCGGCGTGGTGAACGGCTATCTGACCGCCTATGCCGGCATCAACTCGCTGATCGTGACGCTGGGCACGATGTTCATCATGCGCGGCGGCGTCTATCTCTACACCGGCCAGCGCGCCATCCCCGACGATGCCGCGCTCGACAGCTTCATTGCGCTGTCGGACGGCCGCCTGTTCAATGTCATTCCGTATTCGGCGGTCATCGCCATCGTCCTGCTCGCCGTCTTCGCCTACATGATGCAGCATCGTCCGTTCGGACGGCAGATCTATGCCGTCGGTGGCAATCCGGAAGTGGCACGGCTGGCAGGCTACGACGTGCGCCGCGTCAAATTCATCTGCTTCATCATCAGCGCGCTGCTTGCAACGGTTGCCGGCATCATCCTGGCCGCCCGCGTCGGTTCGGCCCAGCATACGGCCGGGCTGAATTTCGAGTTCCAGGTCGTCGCTGCCACCGTGCTCGGCGGCGTGAGCCTTGCCGGCGGCATCGGCAGCCTGACCGGCATGGCGCTTGGCGTGCTGATCCTGCAATTCCTGTCCAACGGGCTGCGCGGTCTCGGCCTGCCGACCGAGTGGCAACTGGTCATCACCGGCATGATCATCATTGCCGCCGTCGCCTTCGACGAAGCAAAGCGCCGGCGCGCCATTGGAGGCTGATATGGATCGTCTCAAAGGGAAAACCGCAATCGTTACCGGCGCCGCCGACGGCATCGGCCATGCGATCGGCGAGGCGATGGCAAGGGAAGGCGCGCACGTCTTCCTCGGCGACATCGCCGACGAGAAGGGTGAAAAATTCGCCGCGGAACTGCGCGCCGCCGGCCATCGCGCCGACTACGTCCATTGCGACGTGGCGGAGGAGGCCGACATCGCCGCCCTGATCGACGCAGCCGTCGCCAAGACCGGCCATCTCGATATTCTGGTCAACAATGCCGCTATCGCCATCGGCGGCATGCCGGTTCACGAAATGACCGACGAGCAGTGGCACCGGCTGATCGCGGTCAACCTGACCAGCGTGTTCCGCGGCTGCAAATATGCGCTGCCGCACATGATCGCGCAGAAATCCGGCTCGATCATCAACATGGCCTCGGCGCAAGGTCATATCGGGCTCGACGGCTGGACCGCCTATGCCGGCGCCAAGGGTGCGGTGATGGCGATGACGCGCCAGATGGCGGTCGAGTTCGGCCCGCTCAACATTCGCGTCAACTCGATCTCGCCCGGCACCATCAACACGCCAATGAACGACAAACTGGTCAAAGAGATCGGCGGCAACCTCGCCAAGGCCTGGGTGAAGATGCATCCGCTCGGCCGCATCGGCAAACCGTCCGAAGTGGCCGAAGCCGCCGTCTATCTCGCCTCCGACGCCGCTGGCTTCACCACCGGTACCGACCTGCGCGTCGACGGCGGCCTCACCGCAGCACCCCGCTACGTACCCGACCTGCTTTGACAACCAACGAGACAAAAATGAACAAAGCCCTCGAAGGCGTCCGCATTCTCGATTTCAGCCATCTGCTGCAAGGGCCGTTCGCCACGCAGCTGCTCGGCGACATGGGCGCCGACGTCATCAAGATCGAGCGTGCCGGCGCCGGCGACATGTTCCGCGGCATGACCTTCTTCGCCAAATGGGTCGGCGGCTCCGAAAGCCCGAACTTTCTCGCCTGGAACCGCAACAAGCGCTCCATCGCGCTCAACCTGAAGAGCCGCAAGGTACATGCCATCATCATGGATATGGCGAAGAAGGCGGATGTGGTGGTGCAGAATTTCCGCCCCGGCGTGCTCGCCAGGCTCGGCTATGGTTACGAGGATTTCAGGGCGGTCAATCGCGCCATTATCTATTGCTCGGGCTCCGGCTATGGCGAGGAAGGCCCCTATGTCGAGCGCCCCGGCCAGGACATGCTGATCCAGGGACTGTCCGGGCTGATTTCCAACACCGGCCGCGGCGATCAGGCTCCTGTTCCTGCCGGCGCCGGCCTGGCCGACCAGATCGGCGCCATGAACATGGTCTACGGCATCCTGTCGGCGCTCTACTATCGCGAGAAGACCGGCAAGGGCCAGAAGATCGAGGTCAATCTGCTGGCCGGCATGCTGGCGCATCTCAATCAGGAATATGTCGCCGTGCTCAATCTCGGCGAGGATTTCGTGCGCCCGAATTCAGGCATCGGCCACCCCGGCATGCAGGCGCCGTTCGGTATCTACGAAGCGAAGGACGGCGGCTATGTGTCGATCGCCATGAGCCCGTTCAAGACGCTGTATGAAGTGCTGGAGGCGCCGCAGCTTGCTGTCTACGACGATCTGAAGACGCTGTTCGACAAGCGCGACGAGGTGTTCGACAAAGTCAACGCCGAAACCAGGAAGTTTGCCACGCAGGACCTGCTGGCGCGGCTGTTGGCGGTCGACATCTGGTGTGCCGAGGTGAAGGACATAAGGCGCGCGGCCGAGGACCCGCAGGTCAAGCACCTGGGCATGATCACCAGCTACGATCATCCGCGCGGTGGCAAGGTCAGGGTGGTCGCGCCGGCGGTCAAGATGAGCGAGACGCCGGCTACCATAGAACGGCCGGCGCCGCTGGTCGGCCAGCATGGCCGCGAGATACTGGCCGAGTTCGGCCTCTCCAGCGATGAGATTGCAGCGCTTGAGGCGTCCGGCGACATGACCGTGGATGCTGCCTGACGATGAGCGTTTACCAGACACTCAGTTTGGAAATATCCGGGCGCGTCGCGGTCGTCACCTTCCGGCGCGCCGATCAGCTCAACGCGATGAACCGGCTGATGCAAAGCGAGTTCACCGAAGTTTTCGAGGCGTTGTCGAAGAATGACGGCGTCGGCGCGATCGTGGTGACCGGCGAGGGGCGCGGCTTTATGGCCGGCGCCGACATCAAAGAATATGCTGCCCAGACAGCTGCAGAGTTCGACGCCTTCCAGGCCGCCGGCACACGCATGTATGCGGCGGTCGAGCAGAACCGCAAGCCGGTCATCGCCGCGGTCAACGGTTTTGCGCTCGGCGGCGGCATGGAGCTGGTGCTGTGCTGCGACCTCGTGATCGCCAACCAGTTCGCGAAGCTCGGCCTGCCCGAGATCAAGCTCGGGCTGGTCCCCGGCGGCGGCGGCACGCAGCGCAGCGTCCAGAAGCTCGGCCGCAACCGCGCCAATTTTCTGCTGATGACCGGCGCCATCGTGCCGGCTTCCGAGTTCGTCGGCGCCGGGCTGGTCAACGAGATCGTCGATGCCGAAAGGCTGATGCCGCGGGCGCTGGAACTCGCCGAGATGATCGCCGCCGAACCGGCCGCAGCGATCGAGGGGCTGAAAGCGCTGACAGCGCATGCCGTGTCGGGCAATCTGGCCGGCGGCCTTGCCATGGAGCGCGACATACTGGGCAGCCTCTACCGCAGCGAGATCGGCCAGCGGCGCGTCAGGGAATTTGCTGAAAAGAGCGCGGCACGGGCCAAGGCTGCGAAATGACGTCTCTGGTCAAGCAAAACCGGCCGCGCTTCACCGATGTCGAGGGCCTGGCCGCGATGGTCGGCGGCGGCGGCGTCTTCGGTGTCGGGGGCCATCATTTCGCCAGGCTGCCGATCGCCCTGCTGCGCGCCATCGCGCGGTCGGGCGTAAGGGATTTGCGCTACGTCTGCTGGGCCGGCGGCCTGCCGCTCGAGCTGCTTCTCGAAGCGAATGCCGTGGCGGAAATCGACCTCTGCTTTTCCAGCCTCGATATTTTTGGCTTGCCGCCCCGTTTCCGCGCGACTGCCGAGACCAGTGCCGTGCCGGTCCGCGACTGGACCGCGCTGGCCATGATCCAGGCGTTGCGGGCGGCACAGCAGAACCTGCCGTCGATGCCGTTTCAGCTTCCGCAGGGTTCGGACATGCCGGCGCGCGTGCCCGGCGCGATCGCCGCGCCCGATCCGGTCGACGGAATCACGACCGGGGTCATCCCGGCCTTGCGGCTCGATACGTTCGTCGTCCATGCCCAGCGTGCCGACGAGAGCGGCAATGTCCAGATCATCGGACCACGGGCGCTGGACTTCGCCATGGCCGGCGCGGCGCGCCAGGTGCTGGTCACGGTCGAGGAAATCGTCCCGGTCGGAGCGCTGCGCCATGCTGGTCGCCAAAACATTTTGACCCGCAACCAGGTGTCGGCCATAGCGCTGGCGCCAGGCGGCGCCTATCCCGCCTCCTGCCTGCCATTCTATGTGACGGATTATCAAGCGTTGGCGGAAGCGTTGGCGGCCAAGGAGATACCTTTGGCGGACAGCCTGAGCGTGCCTTCGGAAGGTGTGCCGGAGCGGGTTCAAGACGCTGCGAAAGTCCGCGCTGAAACAGTCCTCGCAATGCCCGGGCTCGTGCACGGCGAAAAGAAGGCATCCATCGACGAGATCATCGCTGCCCGCATCGCCGCCGAGCTCGACAATGAGAGCTTTGCCAGCGCCGGCGCGGTGTCGCCGCTCGCCAATGTCGCCTACCGGCTGGCCAAGGCGACGCACGCGCCGGACATGATCATCGCGACGATGAGTTGCGGTCATCTCGACATAGCGCCGAGCCCGATGATCCTGTCGTTGATCGAGAGCCTCGATTGCGAGACAGCGGTGGCCCATGCCGGCGGCGACGACACCTATTCGACCTATTACCAGGCCGGCGCCGTGACGCATGAGATCGTCGGTGCCGCCCAGGTCGACCGACGCGGGCGCGTCAACACCATTGCGCTGCGCAAGCGCGACGGCAGCCTCATCCGGCTGCCCGGGCAGGGCGGCATGGCTGATGTCGCCAACATGCATCGCGATTATCTGCTCTACGTCCCGCGCCACTCCCCGCAGTCGCTGGTCGACACCGTCGAGATCGCCAGCTCGGCGCGCGGCTTGCTGACAGAGGCCGAACGCGAGCCGATGGGCTATCGGACCGGCGCGGCGCTGGTGTTCACCGATCTTTGCATCTTTCGGCTCGACCGGGAGAGCCGGCAATTGGTCATCGTCGAGACCATGCCGGGCGTGACGCGCCAGCAGGTCCAGGATGCCACCGGCTTCGCCCTGACATTCGATGCCGATTGCCGCGAGGTTCCGCTGCCCTCGAACGAGACGCTCGACATCCTGCGAAACCGCATCGACCCGCTTGGCCTGCGGCGTCTCGAATTCGTCAGCGCCAAGGAGCGTGGCGCGCTTATCGCCGAGATCCTGGCGGCCGACCGGCTGATGGTCGAGCGCTGTATTGCCGTGCAGCGGTCGCATACCGCAACAGGCTGAAGAGGGGTGGCGCATGGCAAAGCCGTTGCTCGAAATGTCGGCCGCGAAGGTCTTCTTCGACGGCATCTTCACCAGCCCGCGCGTCGCCCATCCGGAAGGCGTGGCTATCCATCGCGACGGCTCGATCTGGTGCGGCACCGAAACCGGCGACCTGCTGCGCCTCGCCGCTGATGGCGGCTCCGTCGAGCACATGGGCGGCACGGACGGCTTTCTGCTCGGCATCGCCTTCGATAGCGCGGGAAACTGTTTTGCCTGCGATTTGAGACATTCGGCGATCTTTCGCTGGAATGCCGGAACGGGTCATATGGAGCGCTTCGCCTCGGCTGGCATCCGCGTGCCGAACTATCCGATCGTCGACGAGACACGAGGCTGGCTCTACGTTTCCGACAGCCTCGGCGAAGACAACCGCTCCGGCATCTTCCGCTATGATTTGCAGATGGGCGAAGGCGGCCTGTGGTGTAGCGAGGCCATGGCCTTCGCCAACGGCATGGCGATGGCGCCGGATGGGAGCGGGCTTTATGTGGTGGAAAGCCATGCAGCCTGCGTCAGCTATGTACCGATCCTTGCCGACGGCACGGCAGGGTCTCGCCAGCTCGTTGTGGAGGGCGTGAACAATGTTCCCGATGGCGTCGCCTTCGCGCCGGACGGTTCGCTGTTCATCTCATGCTACGAGCCCAGCCGTATCTATCGCTGGCGAAAAGATCGCGGGCTCGAGGTGCTGGTCGAGGATCCGGCGGCAACGACGCTCGCCCATCCCACCAACATCGCCTTCAAGGGCGACAGGCTTTACACCTCAAATCTCGGCCGCTGGCACATTACCGAAATCGACCTGACGGCGATTTATTAGGTCGGGCCGAACAGGGCGGCGCTCCTCAGGGCTATTGCAGGCGGCCGTGACTGGAGCGGATGCGCAACACCTGCACCCGCGACGGCAGCTCGATCAGGAACTCTTCGTCCCGCTCGAGATGGTGGATTTTTGTCGGATCGCCGCCGGTGAACGCCGCCATCGCCTCGACATTTTCCCAATAGGAAATCGTCACGAACTCTGCATGGGTCGGCGTGTCCTCGCGAAAGGTCTGCACGCCCAGCGCCTTCTCGATCAGCGGCTTGATGCCGGCTTCATAATTGTAGCTTTCATAGGCGTCTGCCTTCTCAGGCAAGGTTCTGCCGCGCCAGATACGAGCGATGGTTGGAGTTTTCTCTGTCATGGCCATTGAATCCTGCTGTCTCGAATCGTTGCGACCCGGCATTCGGCTTGGCAAGGCCAGCCAAGCGATGCATCTGCCAGCGACGGTTTTCGCCCTCCCCGGTCGTCATAGGGGGCGCCGCCTCAGCTAGGGCCTCCTTGCCGACCGGTAGGAGACTTACTCCTGATCCTCGGCGCCTGCTCCGTGGAAGAAGGACCGGATTTCCTGCATGTCGACGCTGCCGTCACCGTCCTCATCGACGGCGTTGAATATCCGCCCGACGAAATCCTGGACTTCGCTCTGAGAAAGCGCGCCATCGCCATCCGCATCCACTATGGCGAACATCATGCGCATCCTCGCGCCATGCATCCCGCGTCCAATACCACCGCGGCCTCCCATCTCCCAACCTCGGTCAGGCGGGCCCATCCTGTAGTCACGATGCCAGTGGTCGCGACCTCGCCGTTCTGTCCGGGGCGCGCGATCCTCTTGCATTCTCTCCTCCAGCATCTCAGTCATCATCTGGCGCATCATATCGCGCATGGCATCCTGCCCGCTCACTCCGGGCGACTGTTCGGCGCCACGATCCGGCGCCGGCGCCGCGGGCGGGCTCGTCTGGCCGAATGCCGGCGCGGTCAATATGGCCAGCGCGGCTGCAATTACAGTGGTTTTGCTTGCGAGCGTCATCGTAACCTCCATCGGTATGAATTGGTGGCCGAACGTGGTCTGCATCCAAGCCAAACCGGCTGCTCGCCTCATGGTTCCTGGGCAGTCGGCACGGCCGCACAAAAGTCCGCCCGATCGCGGCAACGAAAGCGGCTTGCCCACGTTGCCATTGATGCGAAGCTCCACCAGGAGGAAAAAATGGCTGACGATAAGAGCAAGCGAGATTTCCGCGACCGCGATCGCGTTTCCGCGGAAGATGAACGTGAAGTCGAGTATTTTGCCCAACAGAACGGCATCACCGCCGACCAGGTTCGCCAGCTGATCAAGAGCTTCGGCAATGATCGCGGGCGCCTGATCGAAGCCGCGAAGGCGTTGCGAGGGATTTCACCTGCCGGAGCCGACGAGGTGACCAGCGAAGCTCGCCAACAGAGAACGCCTATGCATCTCGGCAAACCCGACGAGTGATGCCAGGCAGCTACTCTGCCCCTGCCGCGGGCGTCAGAACTTGCGGCTCAAATATTTCGAGCCGCGCAGGCCGAACCGCCACGCCGCATCGACAGCCTTGGAAATGCCGATCCGGCGGCCTGTAAGAATGGCGCTGGCGTCGCCGGGCAGCCTGAATTCGAATGGCGGCGCGTCCAGCGGCAGCCCGTCATGGGATTTGTCGATTGCCAGCGCCTGGCAAAGGCGACCCGGTCCCGAACAAAGCAGCCGGGGATCGTCAAGGCCGCGATTGGCCCGCATCACGTCCAGCCCGGATTGCGGCTCGATTGCGCGGATGAGCACGGCACTGCCGGGCAGGCAGACGGCATTGAGGCACCAATGCAGGCCATAGGAGCGATAGACATAGGCGCTGCCTGGGGCGCCGAACATTGCGCCGTTGCGCACCGTCCTGCCACCGAAAGCGTGCGAAGCCGGGTCATCCGGGCGATAGGCCTCGGTCTCGACGATGATGCCGCCAACGCCATGCAAGAGCAGCGTGGCGCCAATCATGTCGCGCGCGACGATGGTGGCGTCACGGGCAAAGAATTGATGGTTGGTGGTCAATGTGCAGCAGACTCGTTCACGCCTGAACCTGGCGCGACAACAAGGTCCCGGACCGGAAGCAAAATGTCCAGCCACTGCACTCGGATGGACGGTATTCAGCGCAGCATGGCTGCGCCGACAAAAACTGCCGCGGCCAGCACGACGATGGCGGCAATCACCAGGACTGGCCCGTATCTGCGCGGTTGGACGGCGGGCTCGTCCTTCAGCGGGCGCATCGCATTGGCATAGCTCGCCTGGTTGGTGAACTTCGGCGTTTCATGGCGCGGAGCCGGATCTTTCTCCGGAGCGTTGCCGGCGGATTCCGCGTCCGTCTCCATGTGAGCCGCGGCTGGGTCGATCCCCGGTGTCTTATCCCCTTCGCGCCCGGCGTCGATATCGCCCCGCACTCGCGGTGGGCTTCGCCCAAAAGGTGCTGCGTCGGTCATCATCGAGGTCCTTTCAGAACATCGGCCTCAAGCATTCTAACCTGCGTCTCATTTCAAAGTTCCCCCGTTTCAAAGTTCCCCCTTCTTAAAGTTCCAACGAGCGGAAACCGCCTAGGCCTGCTTACAGGAACAACCGGCGATCGAGCGGGTTGAGCAAGCATCGGGAGAGCAAGATGGACTCGGTGCGCCACGCGCCTACATGCGCGGCAGTTCGACAACGGGCCCCAGCGAGCGCGCATGATCTACTTCACCGCCGACACGCATTTCAGCGACCCGCGCATTTTGCGCATCGACCGCCGCCCGTTCGGCTCGCTGGCGGAGCATGATCGGGCGCTCATTGCGTTCTGGAACGAGACTGTCGGCCCGGACGACGAGGTCTGGCACCTCGGCGATTTTGCCAGGGGATCGGCCGCGTTCGTGTCGTCGCTTCTGGCGTCTCTTCATGGCAGCAAGCATTTGATCATCGGCAACAACGATGCTGCGGCCACCATCGAGGCCACAGGTTGGGCGAGCACGCAACACTACAAGGAGCTGGCGCTCGACGGCAGCCTGCTGATCCTTTGCCACTACCCTTTTCGCACCTGGAACCAGATCGGCAGGAAATCGATCGACCTGCATGGCCATTCGCACGGCAGGCTCACCCCGGTCACGCGCCAGTATGACGTCGGCGTCGACAGCTGGGATTTTCGTCCGGTCACGCTTCCCGCCATCCTCGCCAGCCGCGGCCGCCGGCCGGCGCGGGCAAAACCCGGCTGAAGGCGGTTGGCCGCAACCGGAACCTCCGCGGAGCTGAGGCGTTCGAAAAATTGCAAGGCGTAAAGGCAACGGCAATGGCTCAGAAGATCACGACAGGCATGAATGACCGGCCGCGCAATGAAACCATCGGCCAATCCGGCGAAGGCCTGCCGGACGATAGCAGCAGGCCGCTCGAGGTCGACGAAGGCTGGGTCGCCCGGTTGAGAAACAAGCTGCAGGGCAAGCCCCGGCAAGCCGCTCAAACCAACATAGACGAGGTTCCGGCAGGCGTCCCCGGCGCTGGCGAGAACATTTGCCGCCGCTGTGCGGGGTCAGGCATGATCGACGGCCGGACCTGCCCCGAATGCGGCGGAACCGGCAAGGTGACGATGCCGATCGGCGGAGGCTAAGCAATTCCAGGAAAAGTTTGAAACGGTTTTCCGTCCGGAATTGCGTCAAAACAAAGATAAACCGGTTCTGCGGTTCCGTGAAACGATGAACCGGTCCAGCGCGGATCAGATCGCCGGCACCCACTTCCAGAACACGCCCTCCTTGCGTTCCGGATAGTGCTTGAACTCGCATTCGAAGCGCCAACCGTAGTTCTTCGCGGCGGCAAGCGCCTCCTTGCTGACCGGGTTCATGCCGGTTCCCGGCGCAAACCAGTCCTCCAGCAAGTCATCGGGGATATAGGCGCCGATCCTCAAAGGCAGCTGTTCGAGGACAACATCCATTTCGGGCGGTGCAGGCACGGCGGCGCTCCTTTGAAACCTACCCGCGAAGAAGTCGTTCAACGCCAAGCGGGTTCATTCTTCTGTTCATAGTCCTGGAACGCCTTCTGGAGACCGCCGATCACCTCGGCGGACGTCTCGAACATCGCCTTCAGCTGCGGCTCATCGACCTTCTCGATGTCCTGGCGAAGGTGCTGTTTAACCTCCTCCAATTTCTTCTGCATTTTCTGCGTGTGGTGGCGCGGATCGCGGTCGGTGGCGGTTGTCATGATCAATCTCCAATCGGTGGGTCTCGGAGAACTCGCCCCGGCCTCTGAGGATCGACAGGCGGGTTTGCAGCGTAAACGGCTTGCCGAGAGCTCTGGTTCCCGATTGCGGAATGCGGTCCTTCGCGCGCCCAGCGCGCCGTTCCTTTTTTCAACCGCCCGGTAGCAAGTCCGAAGGGCGCTTGCCGCGAATTCAAGACGCAAGCAGTGGCAAACGAGCATAGATGAAACTGAGAACTGATGGCGTCTCTGGCCAAGGACGGCAATCCACCACCTATAGCCTACGCCTCGTCCGCGATCCATTCGAGCGAGGCGCCATGCGGGTCAGTCCAAGCTACAGGGGAGCCGTTCGCAGATAGGAGGAAGCGGCCGGGCGGCCAGCTTGCTCCGGCGCGTGTGGCGATGGACGGGAAGACGCGAGGGAACTCGTTCGATACCCAATAAGGAGAAAGACGCATCGCCTGCTCGGCGAAAGCTTCTCTGTCACCAAGGTCGGAAACATAGTCGAGGACGGCTGTGTGAAAGATGACGAGTGTAGCGTCGTTTGGCGCTTCGTTGCAGAGTTGCACGAGGTCGCTCCCGCGCAGGTCACCCTTCACCACCCGAGGCTTGACTGTGGCAGCGATCTTTAGGGCCGCCCGCAGATTGGCAAGCCGTTCTGTCTGTTCCGGCCAGACCAGTGTCTCAAGCCATGCGACTTGCGAGTCGTCCGAAGCATCTATCGGGCTCAGGTCCAATCCCGCCCGCCAGACGACTTGCGGCAAGGCCGTCGGCAATGGCGTTGTTTCGCTGGCGAGGCATCGGAAGACAGGCGGCTCCAAAGCCATCGCGGGTGCGCGGATCACCTTGCGTCCGTAGTCATAGCCATAGAGGTCGGGCATGAGGCAGAGCCCTGCGGAGGTCCCGACCTCGATGAGGGCCAGCGGCTGCGGCAAACGCGCCAGGACGGGGAGCAGGGTGGCGCACCTTCCCGGCTCGTTGGTTTGCGTTGAGCGCTCGAGCATGAGCGAGCGGATAGCGTCGGGATTAGCCTGAAGCGCCTGGCGAAACTCGGTCCACCCTGTCGGCGTGCCGAACAGGTGACGCACCGCGGCAAGTAGAAGGTTCGGTTGCCGCTTTACGTCCGGGAGGGTCGACAGGAAACCGAGCGTCTCCCGGTTCCCAGCGACTGCCCGAGCCAACTCCTCGTAGAGCGGCGAGCGACCGCGAGCTTCCGTATCGGCAAAGCGAATGTATCGGGCTGAGATCTCGGCCAAGCCCTCCTCGTCCATATCCGCTGATCCTCGGTCCCGACGTCTCATCACAGTACACGATCCACGGATCTGGTTGGAGCCAGGCCCGGCGTTTTTACACAAGCTAGACCCCCTGCGGACTTCCCGCGGTCGCCTACTTAACAGTCGCGTTATGAGGCCGTGCGCAATCCAATATCTGGGGAACTGTCCCTAATTGGTGTCTCACCCAGGGGTGCGGTCCACCATGTCTCCGGTATAAACCGTAACCTATGTGTCCGGGCCGTGCACTTGGGAGTTGGCGCACCCGACAGGATTCGAACCTGTGACCTCTGCCTTCGGAGGGCAGCGCTCTATCCAGCTGAGCTACGGGTGCCTTCAGGATCGGTGATCCCAAAAACGAACCAGCCGGTAAACCGGCCAGCCACGGCTTCTTAGCGGAAGCAGGCGCCGGCTTCAACGGGCAATCGCGGACGGGCTCAGATTGCCGTAGCAGCCCAGACGGTGTCCCGTCCGGCGGCCGCGCCTGCTCATTCCGTCATGGTGAGCACTGCCTTGCCGCTGATGCTGCGCTGCCGCAGCGCGTCGAGGGCCTGGCCGACGTCCCGCCACGGCACGGTCAGGACCACGCGCGTTTCGAGCCGGCCGGCTGCGATCAGCGCGAGCAACGAGGCGATGTCGGCGCCGACCTCCGGACCGGAAGCGTAGTAGGCGAAGGTCTGCAGCCGCGCGCCTTCGTGACCCGGGACGAACTGGCGGAACCCGATGGGCGTGAGTTCGCCGCTGCTCGAGCCGAACATGACGACGGTCCCGCCGGGCGCCACCCGTTCGATCGCGTGGGCGAGGCTGTCGCCGCCGACCGACTCGGTAATCAGCGAGAACAGTCCTTCGGCGAGCTCGATCGTTTCGACGACCCGCTCGGCTCCGAGGCCGCGGAGATCTTCGGCATGCCGGGCAGCGGCGACCGCCGTCACCGACGCGCCCTGCTGGCGGGCGATCTGGATCTGGAAACGGCCGACTGCGCCGCTTGCGCCGGTAATCAGGACCCGCTGGCCGGCCAGGTCGCCGCCGTGGCGCAGGGTCCGCAGCGCGGTCGTGCCTGCAACCGGAACAGTGGCGGCGGAGACGAAGCTGACATCGTCCGGCAGCAGGGCGAGGTGGTCCGTTGGAACGGCGACGCGCTCGGCCCACCCGGCCTCGTCGACCAGAGCCGCTACCCGGGCGCCGACGGCCGGCCCGGAGCCATCGCCCGCGGCGCGCTCGACAATTCCGGCGACGTCCTGGCCAGGCACCCAGCCGTCAGGGCGGATCTTGAGCAGGCGCAGTTCGCCGCGATTCAGCGAGACTGCCCGGACTGAGACCAGCGCCTGGTGCGGGGCGGGCTCGGGCTCGCCAAGCTCGGCGAGCTTCAGCCCGGTGGCGCTATCGGAAGATGTGACCAAGGCGAGCATTGGTATCGTCCTTTCTTGCTGCATGGGGGACGCCAGTCTGTTTTCGTGCGCCGGGCTTGTTGGTCCGACGTTCAGAACGCAAGCAGGGTATGACTATCTGGAAGCCCGCCCTGTCGTCTTCTGAGTTACTCAAGGCCCTAAACTATCGACTTTCCTGTTTGAGTAATTTAGATATCTTGGCACTTGATCGCTAAAATCAGTCAATATGAAACAGCCTCTCCGCTACCCCTGGCCGAATTTCGATCCGGATGACGTCCTTGCGCCGGCAATCGCCGTGCGCGTTGACGTTACCGAAACCAGGGCGGAGGTGCCGGACCACCGCCACCGCAAAGGCCAACTCGTCTTCGCGCTGGGCGGTGGCGTCACATGCCGCGTCCCCAGCGGCCTGTGGATGGTGCCGCCGCATTGCGCGGTGTGGATTCCGGGCCGCATGGAGCACAGCAATATCGCGACCGCCAATGCCCGGATTTTCTTCGTCTATATCGAACCGGGTGCTACCGACCTGCCGGACCGGTGCTGCACGCTTTCGATCACGCCGTTGCTGCGCGAGCTCATCATAGAGCTGGCGGATCGCGTTGAGGACGATGACGCGAGGGGCGAGCTCCTGACCAGGGCTCTGCTCACCGAACTGCCGCGCATGCCTGTCCAGCAGCTGCATTTGCCGATCTCGTCCGAGCCGCGCTTGAGGCGCATCGCCGCGGCGTTGGCGCAAGATCCTGCCGATCGCAGCACCCTGGCGGAATGGGCCAATCGCGTCGCACTCAGCGAGAGCAGTCTGGCACGTCTCGTGGTGAAAGAGACAGGGCTGACCTTCGGGCGCTGGCGCCAGCAAATGCATTTGATCGTCGCATTGAGCGAGCTGGCCTCCGGCGCGAGCGTGCAGCAGGTTTCGGCCGATCTCGGTTACGAATCGGTCACCGCCTTCATCACCATGTTCAAGAAAGCGCTTGGCAAGCCGCCGGCAAAGTATCTCAGCAGTGTCGCGCAAAACGGCGGTTCTGCGTTTGTCGCCCGATGAGCGCCCTGATTCGCCGCCCGCCGGACGTCACCCCTCACTGCTGCTCGGCGTACAACAGCCGCGTCGTCGCATTCGCCGTCCCCGTCGACAGGCTGCGCTGGATCAGCGCCTCGACATGGTCGTTGCGCTGGCGCGCGCTGTCGGCGCCCATCACCACGATGATCAGCCGGTGCCCGTCCGCATTATAGGAGGTGACGATGTTGAAGCCGGAAGCGCGGATGTAGCCGGTCTTGATGCCGTCGACGCCGCGCACCCGGCCGAGCATGTCGTTGTGGCCGCGCACCAGCCTGCCGCGAAACATGAAGTCGCTTTCGGAGAAATAGTGGAAATGCTGCGGGAAGCGGGCGTGCAGCGCCATGCCGAGCACCGCCATGTCGCGCGCGCTCGTGTGCTGGTCGCCGTCCGGCAGGCCCGAGGCGTTGCGGAATACCGTGCTGCTCATGCCGATCTGGCGCGCCTTGGCGGTCATCATGCCGGCGAACGCCTCTTCGCTGCCGCCGAGATATTCGGCAACGGCGACCGCCACGTCATTGGCCGATTTGACGACGATGGCGCGGATCGCCGAATCGACGTCGATGGTCTCGCCGCGCCTGAACCGCAGCTTGGTCGGCGGCTGCCGGGCGGCGTTGTCCGACACCGGAATTTGCGTCTCCTTGCTGATACGGCCCTGGTCCAGCGCCTCGAACAGAAGGTACAGCGTCATCATCTTGGTCAGCGACGCCGGATAACGCGGCGCCGTCGAATTGACCTCGAACAGCGTCTTGCCGGTGCCGGCATCGATGACCATCGCGGCATATTTCTGCGGCGGCGCCGGCACCGCCAGCACGCTGTCAGGGGGCGTCACCGTCGTACAGCCGGCCGCAAACAGCAGCAGCATCAGCACCGCGACGTAATTGTGGATGAGCGAAAAGAAGCGGAAGGCGGACAAGTCGGTTCCGAAGGCAGGCTGTTTCTGAGACGAGGCGAAGCTATCTTAACGCAAAGGCACAGTCCATTTGGTTAATATCGTCGCGCCCTGGAATGGTGCCCTGTCCACAGGCAGACGTGGCGGCTGTGCCAAGCCGTCCGATGCGAATTGCCGGCCGCCGCGCTTGCGCAAGGGGCGGCGAGTGGGCTTTGCTGGCGCCGGCAGAATCGGGCCGCCAGAATCGGGCTGGCAGAATCGGTAGGTGCGCACATGGATACGGTCACGATTACGGCAAAGGGGATTTCGGTATCGGTTGATCTTGCCGTCGGCCATCTCGCCGACATGGCGATCGAGATCGACGGCCGTCGGCTGAAGCCGCTGCATCGCGCACCCTGGGTCGAAGAGCCGCGCGAGACGCTGCCGAAAGATCTGCCTGAAGGGACGGTCCACCTGTCCGGCGATTTCCTCTGCGCGCCGTTCTCGACCAGCGACGTCGAAGCGGCACCTTTGCATGGCTGGCCGGCCAATAGTCGCTGGGACGTCGTCGACAGCGCAGCAACGGCCGATGGCTGGCGCGCCGTCTTCCGTCTGCAGCGTCCGGTCATGGGCGCGACCGTCGACAAGATCCTGACCTTGCGCGACGATCATCCGTTTCTCTATCAGGAGCACGTCTTTTCCGGCGGCGCCGGCGCCATTCCCGTCGCCCATCACCCAATGACGGGGATGAAGGCCGGCGGCAGGCTGGCCTTCTCGCCGAAGCGCCTTGCCGCGACGCCGAGCGAGGCGCCGGAGCCCGATCCGGCCCGCGGCCGCTCTTTGCTCGCCTACCCGGCACGGACCGCCGACCTGACGCGCTTTCCCGCCGCCGACGGCGGCATGATCGACCTGACCGCCTATCGCATGGACCAGCAGCGTGAGGACTTTGTCACGCTGGTCGAGGCCGATCATGGCGGGCCGGGCTGGACCGCGCTGGCGCGCCAGGCGGAAGCCGATCTCGTGCTGGTGCTGAAGAACCCGGCCGAACTGCCGGTCACCATGCTGTGGGTCAGCAATGGCGGGCGCGATTATGCGCCATGGAGCGGCCGCCATCGCGGCGTGCTCGGCATCGAGGATGGCCGCACCGCTGTCGGCCACGCCGCATCGCTCGGCGACAACTGGCTGAAGCGCGAAGGCGTGGCGACCGCCTTTGCGCTTTCTGAAGGGCGCAGCTTTTCGTTCCGCCATGTCATCGGCGCACTGCCGTGGCCGTCCGGCGAGCCGCCGCGCGACGTCGCGAGCTTACCGGGCCGCATGCGCATCCTGGCCGCCGACGGCGCCGTGCGCGACATTGGCTTCGACAGCGACTTCCTGCGGATCGGCAGGTCGGCCCCAGCTTGAGAGCTCGCCTCCCCACCTTCGTCATCCCAGGGCGGAGCAGGAGCGAAGCGACGTCGCGGAGACCCTGGGATCCATGCCGCGACCGTCGTCGAGGAATGCGGCGGAACAGAATTCTGCGCCGCTGAGGCGCCCTGATGTCACGGCATGGATCCCGGGGTCTGCGCTGCGTCGCTTCGCTCCTTGCTCCGCCCCAGGATGACGAAAGGGACGATCGTTTCGGGCAATCTCAAAGCTTTGCGATTTGCCGACGGACGGTCAAAATCCCTGAGCGAGGAAACTAATCTCGGGTTTGAAATTCCCGCGAATTGTCGCCAAGATCGAAAACACTCAGCCAGAAAGGCTCCAATGTCAGAGATCGCCCATATTGCTGCTGCCATCTTCAAGCGCGCCGGCAAGGCGCCGCGCTTCATCGTTGCCATTGCCGGTCCGCCCGGCGCCGGCAAATCGACATTGTCGGCAGGCTTGCACGACCTGCTGCCGGAAGGCACGGCGGAAGTCGTGCCGATGGATGGCTTCCATTACGATGATGTCGTGCTCGAGCGACGCGGCCTTCGCCAACGAAAAGGTGCCCCGGAAACCTTTGATTTTGCCGGCTTCGAAACGCTGCTCAAGCGCATCCGCGCCGGCGAGCCGGATATCGCGATCCCGGTCTTCGACCGCAGCATGGAGCTGTCGCGCGCCGCCGCTGCGATCATCGCCGCCGACACCAAATTCATCCTGGTCGAAGGCAATTATCTGCTGCTCGACGAAGAGCCATGGACGCGGCTGGCGCCGCTGTTCGACTTCTCGATCTTTGTCGATGTGCCGCGCGCCGACCTCGAGCGCCGACTGCTGGAGCGATGGCACGAGCACGGCCGGTCCGACGAGGACGCGCGCGCCTGGATTGCTTCCAACGACATGCCGAACATCGATCGCGTGCTTGCCCGTCGGCGGCCCGCCGACCTGGTGGTTGGTGAACAGGCCTGATCTGTAAGGACTGTTCGGCCGGAACCTTAACACTTTCAGGCCGTTATCCCGGACACGGCAATCGTGCCGCATGAGGGAACAGTTCGATGGAAACCATGGCAAGAAAGCCTGCGCCCGCCAAGGGCAGGGCAACACGATCAAAAGCAACGCGAGCGAAAACCAGCGCCGGCCCGGCAGGGGCGGCCCGCTCCAAGGACGCGGCAAAGCCCAGCTTTGGCAAGGCGGCGCCGAAGAAGGTGGTGCCTGCCGCGGCCAAAGCCGCTGCACCCAAGCCCAAAAAGCCGGCAAGCAGCAGAGGATCGATCGCAGGCAGCGCAATGCGCACCGTCAAAACGACGGCCAACGTCGCCGCCGGTGCCGTGCTTGCGACCGCCAAAGGTGCGGCCTCGCTTGCCGCTTCCGTAGTCGGCAAGGGCTCGAAACCCCGGACCAAGGCAAAATAGCCGGGCCAGTCTGGCTTTCGATCAGGCTCTGGCCGGAATGGTGAGGCCCCTCTGCACCGCCGGCCGGGCAAGGCCGCGCTCCAGCCATGCGCCGACGCTGGGGAAATCGTCGAAACCGACGAGTTCCCGTGCCTCATAAAAGCCGATCAGATTGCGCACCCATCCAAGCATCGAAATGTCGGCGATGGTGTAATCGTCGCCCATGATCCAGCTGCGGCCCTTGAGCCTCGTTTCGAGGACGCCGATCAGCCGTCGCGACTCGTCGCGATAACGTTCCAGGGGGCGCTTGTCGGCGATTTCGCGCCCGGCGAATTTGTGGAAGAAACCGACTTGGCCGAACATCGGCCCGATCGAAGCCATCTGGAAGAACACCCACTGGATCGTCTCGTAACGCAGCGTTGCGTCTGCCGGGACCAGCTTGCCGGTCTTGTCGCTGAGGTAGAGCAGGATGGCGCCGGATTCGAACAGGCCGATCGGTTTGCCGCCCGGGCCGTCCGGATCGATCATCGCCGGTATCTTGCCGTTCGGGTTCAAAGACAGGAATTCCGGTGTCCAACTTTCGTTCTTGCCGATGTCGACAGCATGCGGCTCGTACTGCAGGCCAAGTTCCTCCAGCGCGATCGATATCTTCACCCCGTTCGGCGTCGGAAACGAATAAAGCTGGATGCGGTCGGGATGGTTTGCCGGCCAGCGCGTGGCAATCGGAAACGCGGACAGATCGGTCATCGAAACTCCTGGTCGGGGGGCGCCCCGAACGGCGCGGTCACGGCGGGTCGCAGAGAGTTAGGCGCGACGCCTGGCGCGATCAATATGCGCATGGAAAGTTTCACCGGCCCCGACGAAACCCGGCAAGGGGTGCGGTTCAGACGGCTTTGACCGCCAGCACCGCATTGGTGCCGCCGAAGGCGAAGCTGTTGCTGATCGCGGTGCGCACCGCGCGCTCGCGCGCCACGTTCGGCGTGATGTCGAGATCGCAGTCGGCGTCGGCTTCCCGATAGTTGGCGGTCGGCGGCACGATGCCGTCGCGGATCGCCATCACGCAGGCGATCATTTCCAGCGCGCCGGACGCGCCGAGACAGTGGGCGTGCATCGATTTGGTCGAGGAGATAGAAAGCTTGTAGGCATGGCCGCCGAAGACACGCTTGATCGCCGCCGTCTCGATCTGGTCGTTGGCCTTGGTGCCGGTGCCATGCGCGTTGAGATAGTCGACGTCTTCCGGATTGAGCCCGGCATCGACGAGGCAGAAGCGCATCGCCGCCTCCGGCCCTTCGATGGTCGGCGCAACGATGTCGGAGGCGTCGGCGGAAAGGCCGACGCCGGCCATTTCGGCAAGGATGGCGGCGCCGCGCGCCATGGCATGCTCATAGGTTTCCAGCACCACCATGCCCGCACCCTCGCCGAGCACAAGGCCTTGGCGATCGGCCGAAAACGGCCGGCAGGTGTCCGGCGACAATACCCGCAGGGCCTCCCAGCCCTTGAGGATGCCCCAGACCAGCGGCGCATCGGTGCCGCCGGCGACCATGACGTCGGCACGGCCGAGCCTGATCTGGTCGACCGCCGAGGCAATGGCGTGGTTGGATGACGAGCAGGCAGAGGTGATGCCGAAGACCGGCCCGCGCAGACCAAGATTCATGCTGACGTGGCCGGCGGCAGCGCCCGGCATTACTTTCGGCACGGTGAAGATGCCGGCGCGGTTCTTGCCTTCGAGCAGGATGGCGCGATAGCTCTCTTCGATTGCCTCCCAGCCGCAGACGCCGACGCCGACGATGGTGCCCATCCGATAGGTGTTGGCCGCGTGCGGGTTCAATCCCGCCTGCTGTGCCGCCTCCCGCGCGGCGATCGTCGCCAGAAGGCTGAAGCGGTCCATCGACACGACCTGCTTGCGGTCGATGCCGTGCTCGGGAAGCGTTTTGATTTCGCAACCGACCCTGACCTTGAGGTCATACAGCTCGGAATTGACGATCGCACCGATTGCCGAACGGCCGGTGCGCATCTCATTCCATATTGCTGGTGCATTGGTGCCGAGCCCGCATAACCCGCCGATGCCCGTGATGACGATGCGCTTGTGCATTCAGTCAGGCTTTTTTCGCGATCAGCGCGCGAACCGCCTCGACCATGTCGCCGACATTCTTCAGATTGCTCCAGGCATCGACCGTGTTCATCTCGATTTCGATGCCATACTCTTCCTCGAGATCGAAGATGATTTCCGTCAGTTCCAGCGAATGGATGCCAAGGGCGGTCAGTTCGGTACTGGTGGTGATTTCCTCGCCGCCCGGCTCGGCATGAGCCTTGATCTTGGCGATGATATCGTTTGCCAGCTGGTCAGCCATTCGGTTTCTTCCCCAACTCTGTCGTTTCCCGACGCCAACTGATCAGCGCCCCTTTTGTCCTCGATTACGTCGTCATCGTCGCCTTTTACCCCCGCCAGGCGCCGATGACCGTACCAAGGTGGCTCCCTCTATAGAAACCGAAACGCTGTCAAGCAACAAGCTATATATCGACAAAGCCGCCGCAGTGCTTAACGTTGGTGTCGTGGACACGATCGCATATAGCTTGAGCTCAGTGCCGCCGGCCCAGCGCGTTGCCGGCGTCGCGCGGCTTGGCTGCGACTGGAACGGAGGCCGCACGCGTCTTCGGCGCTTGTACCAGGACGGCTCGGCCAAGATCCGCATGCCGGCAGTCTCGGCCGATCCGCTCGAAGCTGTCCTGATCAACACTGCCGGTGGGCTGACCGGTGGCGACCGTCTCGCCTGGCAGGTCGATGTCGGTGCCGGCGCCTCCGCAACCATAACAACGCAGGCCTGCGAGAAAATCTACCGCGCCGCATCCGATCGCGCCGAAGTGCGGGTGCAACTGACCGTCGGCGAAGGCGGCCACATTGCCTGGCTGCCGCAGGAAACCATCGTCTTCGACCGCTCGGTCTTTGCCCGCACGCTTGACGTGGA
Organism: Mesorhizobium sp. M1403; assembly: GCF_040317695.1. Taxonomy (NCBI): domain Bacteria; kingdom Pseudomonadati; phylum Pseudomonadota; class Alphaproteobacteria; order Hyphomicrobiales; family Phyllobacteriaceae; genus Mesorhizobium; species Mesorhizobium sp. M1403. The sequence continues at coordinate 73,769 of NZ_JAMYKY010000021.1, forward strand.
GCTTGCCGCCGGAGCCGAGGCGCTGATCCTGGAGGCTACTGTCTTCGGCCGCCTGGCCATGGGCGAACGGGCAGCGCAAGGCTATTTCCACGACCGCTGGCGCGTCCGCCAGGACGGAGCGCTGGTCCATGCCGAGGAGTTCCGCATCGGGCCCGACATTGCGGCCACCTTGAACCGTACGGCTGTGGCCGGTGGCGGCATCGCCGTGGCGACGCTGCTGATGGTGTCGCCGCGGGCAGAGGCTTTGCTCGAGCCGGCCCGGGGCATGGTCGGCGGCCAGGGCGGCGTCAGTTTCTGGAGTGTGCGGAAATCTGGCAAGCTTCTTGCGAGGCTGTTCGCCGAGGACGGCTACCAGCTCCGCAAGCGGCTGGTGCCGCTTGTCGAATTGCTCAACGGGCGGGCGGGCCTGCCCAAATTATGGTCACTCTGATTTCGATTATGCCACTGCAGGAAAAAGCATGAATCTGACGCCGAGGGAGAAAGACAAGCTGCTGATCGCCATGGCGGCGATCGTGGCCCGCAAGCGGCTCGAACGCGGCGTCAAGCTCAACCACCCGGAAGCGATCGCGCTGATCACCGATTTCGTCGTCGAGGGTGCCCGCGACGGGCGCGCGGTCGCCGAGCTGATGGAGGCCGGCGCCCATGTCGTGACCCGGGCGCAGGTGATGGAAGGCATTGCCGAAATGATCCACGATGTGCAGGTCGAGGCGACGTTTCCCGACGGCACCAAGCTGGTGACCGTGCACGAACCGATCAGATAATCACCAAAGGCGAGGAGAGGAAAATGCTTGAGCTGCGTCCCAACTGCGAATGCTGCGACAAGGATCTGCCGCCCGATGCGACAGATGCGGTGATCTGCACCTTCGAATGCACCTTCTGCGCGGACTGCGCCCAAAACGTGCTCGGCGGCGCCTGTCCGAATTGTGGCGGCAACTTCTCGGCCCGCCCGATCCGTCCGGCAGCGATGCTGAAGAAATATCCGGCCTCGACCCAGCGCATTCTCAAGGCAGAGGGCTGCGGCCCGGCCCGCAAGGCCGCGTGAGAGGCATGATGATCTCGAAGATGGAAGGTACGCCGATGATCCCCGCTACGATGAAACGCACAACGCTTTCGGCGGTCCTGCTGCTGGCGGCAGCTGGGCCAGCCTATGCCCATGTCGGCGACGGCACGGTTTCGTCCTTCACCGCCGGCTTCACCCACCCGCTCTCCGGCCTCGATCACATGACGGTGATGATTGCCGTCGGCCTGTGGGCAGCGCTCAAGGGCGGCAAAGCGATCTGGGCATGGCCGCTGGCTTTCGTCGGCATCATGCTGGCCGGCGGCGCGCTCGGCATCCTGCATGTGCCGATGGCTTTCGTCGAGCCGGCCATATTGGCGTCCGTCGTGGTGCTCGGGCTGCTGGTTGCGCTCGCCGTCGACCTTCCGGTCTCGGCCGGCGTCGCCGTCATCGGCCTGTTCGCGTTGTTCCACGGCTATGCCCACGGCACCGAGGTGCCCGAAAATGCGGGTGGGCTCGGCTACATGGCGGGCTTTGCCGCCGCCACCGCGCTGCTCCACGCCGTCGGCATCACTGCCGGTTTCAACCTCGGCTGGCGCTTCCGCGGACTTGCCCGCGTCGCCGGGGCCGCCTGTGCCACGATTGGCGCCGGCCTTGCTTTCGGCGTCCTGTGAGGGCCGCAATGATCCCAGGTGAAATCATCACGGCAAGCGGCGAGATAGAGCTGAACAAGGGTCTGGCGACCGTCACCTTGAAGGTAGCCAACAGCGGCGATCGGCCGATCCAGGTCGGCAGCCATTATCATTTCTTCGAGACCAATGAAGGGCTGAGATTCGATCGCGACCAGGCCCGCGGCATGCGCCTCGACATCGCTGCCGGCACCGCCATGCGCTTCGAGCCGGGGCAGGAGCGTGACGTTACCCTGGTGCCGTTCGGCGGCAAGCGCGAGGTCTACGGATTTCAGCAGAAGATCATGGGCAAGCTGTGAGATCGAAGGCGTCGAGCAGTTTCGGCTCAGCCGGGCGGCTTGGCCGCCGCATAGATGACGACCTTTCCCGGATCGTCGAATTCCACCGCCAGAACGTCCTCGGTTTGCACTCTCCGCGAGTCGATGGCGTTGAACAGCAATGCGTTCGCCTCGATCTCCTTGCGCAGCTCGGCAATGTCGTCCCGATGTTGCCTGACCTTGTTTTCGATCGCCGGCGGCGGGCCGCCTTCGGTGCGCGCGGCGTCGGTAAGAAACACGATATCGACCTTGTCGAGCTTGGACGTCTTGCGCACGACAGCGATGTTTTCACGCGTGCGGTCGATCGCCGAGCTGACCTTGCCGGCTTCCGCATTTGTCTTGGTCTCTTCCTGGCCGACCTCCGAGCCGACGATCCGGTTGACGGTCTCGGCGCTATCGAGGCTCTGCGCGTTCAGCGCGGCGTGCGGAATGCTGGCTGCCAGAAACGCGGTCGCAGCAATCCCATGCAGCCATCTGGTGTCGGAGAAGGTGGTGATCGCCATCGCTCGTTCTCAGGCTCCTTTTCGAGGCTTGTGTCAGGGCGACAGGACCGAAACGTAACTTCCCCTGTGAAGGTTCCCTTTGCGATGCGGCGGGCTGACCGGGCGCCGGCCCGCCGCCTCGCCTCGTCAGCTGGCTTTCTTGGTGATCAGCGTCAGCGCGCCATTGGTGCTCATGCTGGCGGCGATCACCTGCGCCGAGGTGAGTCCTTTCGCTTCGAGCGCGGACTTGACCTCCGGTGTCGCGTCGATCGAGCCGCGCAGCTTCTGCAAATCGGCATCGCTGCGCTTAGCGATCACCTCGTTGACCTTGGCTTGAGTGTCCGCCGGCAGATCCTTGATATCGACGACATTGATCGCCTGAATGGTGGGCGCCTGCGGCTGCGCCCCGGGCGCGGCAGGAGCAGGAGCGGCCGGCGCCGGACTGGGCTGCTGCGCAGGCTGTTGCTGGGCGCTGGCGGCGGTTGCGAGCACCAGCGTGGCGGCGGCTGCCAGAAGGGTCGTTTTGCGCATGGATGTTCCTTTCCATCGATTGGCAAATGGTCGTTTTGGGGTGGCCCGCCCACCTCAACCGCCAAATGGGATCGGAAAGTGTCGCTCAGCGGGTCATTGCGTGACCATAGGATGGCGGCAATGTGGGTCCCGGCTTCGACAAGCGGTATTTTCGGGCTGTATTTCGGGAGCAATTGCTGATGGCTAAAATCACCCGCGCCGCCTATGCGCAGATGTACGGCCCGACCGTTGGCGACAAGGTCCGGCTCGCCGACACCGAACTGTTCATCGAGGTCGAAAAGGATCTCACCCTTTACGGTGAGGAGGTGAAATTCGGCGGCGGCAAGGTCATCCGCGATGGCATGGGCCAGAGCCAGGTTTCGCGCGAGCAAGGCGCGGTCGACACCGTCATCACCAATGCGCTGGTCGTCGATGCCACCGCCGGTATCGTCAAGGCAGATATCGGCCTCAGGGACGGCCGTATCGCCGCGATCGGCAAGGCCGGCAATCCGGATACTCAAGGCGGCGTCACCATCATCATCGGCCCGGGCACCGAGATCATCGCCGGCGAGGGCAAGATCCTGACCGCCGGCGGCTTCGACGCGCATGTCCACTTCATCTGCCCGCAGCAGATCGAGGAAGCGCTGATGTCGGGCATCACCACCATGCTCGGCGGCGGCACCGGCCCGGCGCACGGTACGCTGGCCACCACCTGCACGCCTGGGCCGTGGCATCTGGCACGCATGATCCAGTCTTTCGATGCCTTCCCGATGAATATCGGCCTGTCGGGCAAGGGCAACGCGTCGCTGCCTGCCGCGCTCGAGGAGATGGTGCTCGCCGGCGCCTGCTCGCTGAAGCTGCATGAGGACTGGGGCACGACACCGGCTGCAATCGACTGCTGCCTGTCGGTCGCCGACGATTACGACGTGCAGGTGATGATCCACACCGACACGCTGAACGAGTCCGGCTTCGTCGAAAACACGGTGGCGGCGATCAAGGGCCGCACCATCCATGCCTTCCACACCGAAGGCGCCGGCGGCGGCCACGCACCTGATATCATCAAGGTCTGCGGCCTGCCCAACGTCATTCCGTCCTCGACCAATCCGACCCGCCCCTACACGGTCAACACGCTGGCCGAACACCTCGACATGCTGATGGTCTGTCACCATCTGTCGCCGTCGATCCCCGAAGATATCGCCTTTGCCGAAAGCCGCATCCGCAAGGAAACCATCGCCGCCGAAGACATTCTGCACGACATCGGCGCCTTCTCGATCATCTCGTCGGACAGCCAGGCCATGGGCCGCGTCGGCGAAGTCGCGATCCGCACCTGGCAGACCGCCGACAAGATGAAGCGCCAGCGCGGTTCGCTGCCGCAGGAGACCGGCGACAACGACAATTTCCGCGTCCGCCGCTACATCGCCAAATACACCATCAATCCGGCCATCGCGCATGGCCTGTCGAAGGACATTGGCTCGGTGGCGGTGGGAAAACGCGCCGATCTCGTGCTGTGGAATCCGGCGTTCTTCGGCGTCAAGCCGGACATGGTGCTGATCGGCGGCATGATCGCCGCCGCCCCGATGGGCGATCCCAACGCCTCGATCCCGACGCCGCAGCCGATGCACTATCGGCCGATGTTCGGCGCCTATGGCAAGGCGATGACCAATTCGTCGGTGACATTCGTTTCGAAAGCCGCGCTCGACGCCGGCCTGCGCGGCAGGCTCGGCGTCGACAAGCAGATGGTGGCGGTCGAGAATACCCGCGGCGGCATCGGCAAGCATTCGATGGTGCTCAACGACGCCACGCCGCATGTCGAGGTCGACCCCGAAACCTACGAGGTCCGCGCCGACGGCGAGTTGCTCACCTGCGAGCCGGCCACCGTGCTGCCGATGGCGCAACGCTACTTCCTGTTCTGAACCATAGGCGTTAGAACGACCGATGTAGAACATGCCGCGCCAGGCCTATGGACCAGCAACTCCCTTACGCCCACGACATTTTCCCGCATATCCGCATTGTCCTGGGCATGGTGATCGGCCTTGGCGTCACACGGCTGCTGTCGGGGCTCGCCCGCATCGTCCAGCATCCCGGCCAGTACCGGCTCTATCCCGTGCACCTCGCCTGGGTTGCGTCGGTGCTTCTGATGCTGGTGCATTTCTGGTGGTGGGAGTTCGGCCTGTTCCAGATCGAGAATTGGACCTTCGGCAAATACCTGTTCATCATCTTCTACGCCGTCACGCTGTTCCTGCTCTGCGCGCTGCTGTTCCCGGATTCGATGCTGGACTACACCAGCTATGAGGATTTCTTCTATTCGCGCCGGGCCTGGTTCTTCGGCCTGCTGGCGGCGACCTATCTGCTCGACGTGATCGACACGCTGCTGAAAGGGCCGGAGCATTTCGCCCATTTCGGCATCGAATATCTGATCCGCACGCCGGTTTTCGTCGCGCTTTGCGTCATTGCGATCCTGCTGCGCGACCGCCGCTTTCACATCGCCTTTGTCGCCGGCGCGCTCGTCTATCAGATATCGTTCATCCTGCGGCTCTTCGACACGATCGTCTGAGCCCCATTGGGGCGGCGGACCGGATAGTCTAGGCTTTTTGCGAAAGGCAGTCTTACATGAAGCTCGATATTCGCACCGACTTCACCAAATTCCCGCGCGCCGTCTCCGTCCTGGCCGCAGGCGAAGCCGGAACCACTACGCCATATGACAGCGCAGTGCTTGCTCATGACGAGCGGCATCTGCGCCGTCGCGCCATCGAAACGGCCCGTAGCGACAAGGTGCTGGTCGACCTGCCCGAACCGGTGACGTTGAACCATGGTGACCGGCTGGTGCTGGAGGATGGCCGCCAAATCGAGATCATCGCGGCCGAGGAGCCGCTCTACGACATCAGGGCCAGCGATCCTGTCCATCTGGCCGAGCTTGCCTGGCACATCGGCAACCGCCATCTCGCCGCCGCAATCGAAGCTGGGCGCATCCTCATCCTGCGCGACCATGTCATCAAGGCGATGCTGGAGGGATTGGGCGCCATTGTGAGCGACGTCTCCGAGCCGTTCAAGCCGGTGCGCGGCGCTTATTCCGGCCATGGCGGGCACGGCCATGCTCATGCCGAGGCGCATACGCACAGCCACGCCGAAGCGCATTCTCATAGCCATAGCGAATCGCATTCCCACAGCCATTCGCACGACCATGACCATGACTGACCAGCCTTCCAACATTGCATTGTTGCGGCTGATGGCGTGGCTGTCGCCTTCCTTCCCGGTCGGCGGCTTTTCCTACAGCCATGGCCTGGAACAAGCCGTGCATGCCGGGCTGGTTGCCGACAGCAAAGACCTCGCCGCGTGGCTGGAAACGCTGGTCGAGATGGGTTCCGGCTGGAACGATGCGGTGCTGTTTGCCGAAAGCTGGCGCCGGGCGCGCGAAGCCGGCGATCTGGTCGAGGTCGCTGCGCTCGCCGAGGCCTTAGCCGGCTCGCGCGAGCGTCATGCCGAAACCATGCTGCAGGGCGCCGCCTTCCTGAAGGCGGCCTCGGCCTGGCCGTGCCAGGTGCTGGACCGCCTGCCGGCCGAATGTGCCTATTGCGTCGCCGTCGGTGCCGTCGCCGGCGGCCACGGATTTATGCTGCGGGATGCGCTGGCCGGCTTCCTGCAGGCCTTCTTTTCCAACCTCGTCCAGGCCGCGATCCGGCTTGGTGTCGTTGGCCAGACCGGAGCGACCGCGTTGCTCGCCGGCTTCGAGCCGCTGGCCTTGGCGACTGCAGCCCGCGCTGCCGACTCGACCCTCGACGATCTCGGCGGCTGCGCTTTTATCTCAGACATCACGGCGATGAAGCACGAGACCCAGTACTCGCGGCTGTTCCGCTCATGATCGTCCTCGCTTTCGCCCTCTCGCTGGTCCTGCTGCTGATCACCGCGCTGCATGTCTATTGGGCTATTGGCGGCATCTGGCCGGGCATGGATGCTGCCTCCTGCGCCCGCGCCGTCATCGGCTTTCATGGCGTCGACGAAATGCCGGCACCCTTCGCCAGCTTCGCCGTTGCCGCCTGCCTCGGCCTGGCGACACTGTGGCCGATGGCGCTCGAGGGCATCTTTGCCACGCCCTTTCCCAAGGCCGGGCTTGCCGCCACGTCGCTGCTCATCGCGCTGGTTTTCCTGGCGCGCGGCATTGCCGGCTTCACGCCGTGGTGGCGCCGGCTGACGCCCGAGCAACCTTTCGCGCGGCTCGATCTGCGTTATTATTCGCCGCTGTGCCTGCTGATCGGCCTCGGCTTCGCCATCCTTGCCTTCACGGAGTTCCCCGCATGATATCCCCGAACGGCCCTCTTCGCATCGGCATCGGCGGTCCGGTCGGCTCCGGCAAGACGACGCTCACCGAAAAGCTCTGCAAGGCGCTGCGCGACGAGTTCTCGATCGCCGTCGTCACCAACGACATCTACACCAAGGAGGACGCCATGATGCTGGCGCGCCTCCAGGCGCTGCCCGAAGATCGCATCATCGGCGTCGAGACCGGCGGCTGCCCGCACACCGCCATCCGCGAGGACGCCTCGATCAATCTGCAGGCGATTGCCGAAATGACCAAAAAATTCCCGGATCTCGACATCATCTTCATCGAATCGGGCGGCGACAACCTCGCCGCCACCTTCTCGCCGGACCTTGCCGACCTGACGCTCTATGTCATCTCGGTTTGCCAGGGCGAGGAGATTCCGCGCAAGGGCGGACCGGCGATCACCCGGTCCGATTTCCTGGTCATCAACAAGAGCGACCTTGCGCCCTATGTGAACGTCAATCTCGATGTCATGGAACGCGACGCTGCCCGCATGCGCGGCAAGCGGCCGTTCGGTTTCACCGATCTGTCGCGCGGCAAGGGGCTGCAGGAGGTCATCGATTTTATCGTCGAGCATGGCGGCCTAAGGGTCGGCGCCGCCGCCAGTACGGCAGCATAGCAATCGCGTTCGCCTGCACCAAACGAAACCGGTTGCGCGTCTTCCCGCCGCGCGGCATCCTCGCCTCTTTCACGGAGGTCTACGATGAGCATCACGCGCCTGCAGAAGGAAGTGCTGACCAACCTGCCGTTCTATGAAGAACGTGTCGATCTCGCTTGCGCCTTCCGCTGGACGGCGCGGCTCAACATGCACGAGGCGGTGGCCAATCATTTCTCGCTGGCGGTCAACGACGATGGCTCGCAATTCCTGATGAATCCCAATCAGGTGCATTTCTCGCGCATCAAAGCGAGCGACCTGCTGCTGATCGACGCCAACGATCCCGACACGCTCTCCGGCCCGAATGCACCTGACCCGACGGCATGGGGCCTGCATGGCGCCATCCATCGCAATGTGCGTCATGCACGCTGCGTCATGCATGTCCACTCGATCCACGCCACCGTGCTTGCCTCGCTCGCCGACTCGACGTTGCCGCCGGTTGACCAGAACTCAGCGATCTTCTTCAACCGCCATGTCGTCGACGGGCATTACGGCGGGCTGGCCTTCGAGGAAGAAGGCGAGCGCTGCTCGCAGCTTCTTGTCGACCCGAAGGTCAAGGTCATGGTGATGGGCAACCATGGCGTGCTGGTCATCGGCGACAGCGTTGCCGACACCTTCAACCGCATGTTCTATTTCGAGCGCGCCGCCGAAACCTACATCAAGGCGCTGTGGACCGGCCGGCCGCTGCGGGTATTGTCGGACGAGATCGCCGAGAAAGCGGCAAGGGAACAGGAAGATTATCCGGGCCAGGCCGAACGCCACCTCTCCGAACTGAAGGCGATCCTCGACGAGCAGGAGCCTGCCTACCGGAACTGAGCGCCCGTTAAAGCTTTAAAGTCCCAGATGGGCTCGCAATTCCTCGGCGCTGTTGATGACAATCGCGCCCGGCGGCTCTTCCATCGGCGCCTCCGGCCAGAAGACCGTCTTCATTCCCGCCGCCAGCCCCGCCGTGGCGCCGGTCATGCTGTCGTCGACCGCTACGGCCTCGGCGGGATCGACGCCAGCCAGCCAGGCGGCGCGCAGGAATGGCTCGGGATGCGGCTTGCCTTCGCGCACGTCGTTGCGGCTGATGGTCTTCATGCCGGGGTAGAAAAGGCCGACCGCGCGCAGATTGGCGTCGACGATCAGCCGGTCGGAATTGGACACCACCGCCTGCTCCACGCCAAGCTTGCGCAGCTCGTTGAAAATCTCGATCGCGCCGCTGCGTGGCCTCAGCGTTTGCGCCATCGGCAGATAGTGATCGTATTTGCGCACGATCCAGTCGTCGAAAGGCAGATCGAGGCCGAATTCGTCGCGCAGCATCTCGTAGACCGGCCATGCGGCGATGCCGAGCACGCGCTCATGCAGGTCGGTTGGCGGGGCGATGCCAACGCTGTGCAGCGCCGCAATCAGCGCCGCCTCGTGCAGCGGTTCGCTGTCGACCAGCGTGCCGTCCATATCCCAGAAAACCGCTTTCGGCGTCATGCAAGGCTCCATTCTCCAAAATCCCTTAAAGCGTTTAGCTCCGGAGATAAACCGCCGCGTCCCCGCTAATGCATGTCGCGCAAAAGTGTGCAGCGGTTTTGCGATATCGACATACATAAAAAAGAAGCGCGTCGCATGAGGCCGATCGAACACGTCGCGCTTTGGAACCGAGATTGGTGCGACCTCGACAGCCTTGCTGTTGCGACGAGACTAGGTCGACCCCGTCACTTCGTTCGAACCACCAAGTCCGGACCTTAAGCAATTGCTCTTACAATAGGCAATTGCGCACAACCTCATTCCCTGCGAAACTATGGTGCTCCGCCTCTTATGCTCGGCGGGCTGGGAGGCAGGACCTTGAATTCGCGGCAGGATAGCGGCGGCAACAGGCTGGACGACGCGGCGCGCGCCGGCTGGCTCTATTACGTTGCCGGCAACACCCAGGACCAGATCGCCGCCACGCTTGGCATCTCCCGGCAGACGGCGCAGCGGCTGGTGTCGCTTGCGGTCTCCGAAGGGTTGATCAAGGTGCGCGTCGACCATCCGATCGCCAATTGCCTCGACCTTGCGGCACGGCTGAAATCGCGCTTTGCGCTTGATCTGGTCGAGGTGGTGCCGAGCGACCCGTCTTCGTCCTCCACCGTCATCGGCGTCGCCGAGGCGGCGGCGGCCGAGATCGAGCGGCGGCTGCGGTCGCCGACGCCGATCGTCATGGCGATCGGCACCGGCCGCACGCTGAAGGCGGCGATCGAGCAGCTGCCGCCGATGGAATGCCCGCAGCACAAGGTGGTGTCGCTGACCGGCAACATCTCGCCGGACGGCTCGGCCGCCTTCTACAACGTGATCTTCACCATGGCCGACAGGGTCAAGGCGCGCTCGTTTCCGATGCCTTTGCCGGTCATCGCCTCCTCGCCCGAGGAGCGCGAGATGCTGCTCAGCCAGCCGATGATCCAGCCGACGCTGGCGCTTGCGGCCGAGGCCGACGTTACCTTTGTCGGCATCGGCGATCTCGGCCCGAAGGCGCCGCTTTACGAGGATGGCTTCATTTCGGAGGGTGAATTGAAGGCGCTGCAGAAGGCCGGCGGCGTCGCCGAGATCGTCGGCTGGGTGTTCGATCGCGACGGCCGCATGATCGAGGGCATCACCAATGATCGGGTCTCGTCGGCGCCGCTGCCGTCGCGCGAAAAGTCGCTGGTGATCGCGCTTGCCATGGGCGACCGCAAGCTGCCGGGCATCTTCGCCGCCGTCAACCGGCGGCTGGTCAACGGCCTGATCACCGATGAGCGGACCGCCGCCGCCTTGCTGGCGGGCGCATGATCTCCAGGCCGCTGGCGGTCGGAAACGATCATGTGAAATCGAAACGCATCTGAACCCCCGATAAAACGAGCGACATTACTGGTGCCGGCCGCAAGGATCGTTGCCGTCGAGGAAGCCCATGTCGCGCTGCAGATGCGGCGGCAGTTCCCGGACGTCGAGATAGGCCCGTTTCCGCGCCGCGTGCCTTGCCAATCCCCGCGCCAGCCGTGAAAACCAGCCGTGGGCTGGAGCAAGAAGCAGCTTTTCCTGTATCGTGGTCATGATCGTCAGCCTTCGCTATCTCTAGGCGTAATTGATCTTCACCACGGAATATCGGTAGGACCTGCCGGTGCCGCCAATCAAACGTCGATCACTGCCCATAAGGAGGGCTTATGCCGGAGCTCAATTCACGACAGCTGGTTTCGCAGCTTCCTCCGCTTCAGGCGATCCGGGTGTTCGAGGCGGTGGCGCGGCATCTCTCGTTCACCAAGGCTGCCCAGGAGCTTGGCATGACGCAGGCGGCGGCAAGCTATCAGATCAAGCTTCTGGAGGAGCGCATCGGCGCGCCCTTGTTCCTGCGCCAGCCAAAACAGATCGTGCTGACCGAACCTGGCCAACGCCTGGCGCCCGCAGTCAGCGAAGCGTTCGCGCTGTTGAGCGGCGCCTATGCCGCCGCGCGCACCGGCGCCGACGGCGTGCTTTGCGTTTCGACGCTGCTGACCTTTGCCTCCAATTGGCTGGCGCAGCATCTCGGCTCGTTCCAGGTCGCGCATCCGTCGCTGGCGGTGCGCGTCGATACTTCGAACAGGGTTGTCGACTTTGCCAGAGAGGATATCGACATCGCCATCCGCTCCGGCGGCGGCAACTGGCCGGGCGTCGAGACCCATATGCTTTTCAGGGCCGATTTCACGCCGGTTCTCAGCCCAAAACTCGCGGCCAGCATCGGCGGCGTCAACGAACCGGCCGACCTGCTGCGGCTGCCGATCCTCGACCCGGGCGACATCTGGTGGCGGGACTGGTTTGCCGCCGCCGGCCTGCCGGTCGCGGAATTGGCCAAACGCACCGGCACCAGCATGGGCGCGCAAGCCTACGAGGCCAATGCCGCGATTGCTGGCCATGGCGTGGCGATCGTCACCAAGGCGCTGTTCAAGACCGAACTTGCCGACGGCCGCCTGATCCAGCCCTTCGATCTGGTTGGTGACGACGGCCATGCCTATTGGCTGGTCTATCCGACGGCGCGGCGCAACGTGCCTAAGATACGCGCCTTCCGCGATTGGATCCTGAGCGAGATCGCTTGCCAGTAGGCTGAATCCACGCCAGCCGGGCAGCGAAGCTCTGGCTTTTGGCGGGCCGATGAGGCCAACCGAACCCTTCTCCCAGATACTGTGCGAGCGTCCCCGGCTGCCGCTGCATGAGGCCGGCGTGCTGCGCTGCAGCAACGAATCCGGCTTGACATAACTCAAAGCAAGTGAGTAATTGCCCGCAGCCAAGGCAAATGCTCATCTTGGTTTATGGGAGGAATTTGATGAAACTTCGCACGCTCACCCTCGGCCTGTTGTCGGCCAGCGCCCTTGCGTTCGCCGCTCATGCCGAATCCATCACCATCGCCACCGTCAACAATGCCGATATGGTCCGCATGCAGACGCTGACCGACGACTTCACCAAGGCGAACCCCGACATCACCCTCAACTGGGTCACGCTCGAAGAGAACGTGCTGCGCGAGCGCGTCACCACCGACATCGCCACCAAGGGCGGCCAGTATGACGTGATGACCATCGGCACCTATGAAGTTCCGATCTGGGCCAAGCAGAGCTGGCTGCTGCCGCTCGACAAGCTCGGCGACGACTACGACGCCAAGGACATCCTGCCGGCCATCGCTGGCGGTCTTTCGGTCGACGGCAAGCTCTATGCCGCGCCCTTCTACGGCGAGAGCTCCTTCGTCATGTACCGCAAGGATCTGATGGAGAAGGCAGGGCTCACCATGCCCAACGCACCGACCTGGGACTTCATCAAGCAGGCCGCCGACAAGATGACCGACCGCGCCAACGGCGTGAACGGCGTCTGCCTGCGCGGCAAGGCCGGCTGGGGCGAGAACATGGCCTTCCTGACCGCCATGTCGAATTCGTTCGGCGCGCGCTGGTTCGATGAGAACTGGAAGCCGCAATTCGATCAGCCCGAATGGAAGAACACGCTGCAGTTCTATGTCGACCTGATGAAGGCCGACGGCCCCGAGGGCGCCTCGTCCAACGGCTTCAACGAAAACCTGGCGCTGTTCCAGCAGGGCAAGTGCGGCATGTGGATCGATGCCACGGTCGCCGCATCCATGGTCTCCGACCCGAAGAGCTCGAAGGTCGCCGACAAGGTTGGCTATGCGCTGGCGCCTGACAACGGTCTCGGCAAGCGCGGCAACTGGCTGTGGGCCTGGTCGCTGGCCATTCCGGCCGGTACGCAGAAGACCGACGCGGCCGAGAAGTTCGTCGCCTGGGCAACCAGCAAGCACTACTCCGAACTCGTCGCCTCCAAGCTAGGCTGGGCCAGCGCTCCTCCGGGCACGCGCACCTCGCTCTACGCCAATACCGAGTACCAGAAGGCGGCTCCGTTCGCCAAGATGACGCTGGACTCGATCAACTCCGCCGATCCGACGCACCCGACCGTCAAGCCGGTGCCCTATGTCGGCGTCCAGTTCGTCGCCATTCCTGAGTTCCAGGGTCTCGGCACCACCGTCGGCCAGCTCTTCTCGGCCGCCCTTGCCGGCCAGTCGAGCGTCGATGATGCCCTGAAGCAGGCCCAGGATGCCGCCACTGCGACGATGACCGAGGGCGGTTATATCAAGTAAGGCTCCTCCCGGCGCCGGTTGCCCATAGCGACCGGCAACGGCCGCCCGAATCCCAGTTCGGGCGGCCAGCTTCACACCGCTGAAAACTTGGCTGACCTCGAAGGGTGACCGTCATGGCTACTCAGCAGACCCGTTCGCTTGCCCGCTTCATGATGGCGCCATCCGTGGTGCTGCTGTTCGTCTGGATGATTGTGCCGCTGGTCATCACCATTTGGTTCTCCTTCCAGCAGTACAACCCACTCAACCCCATCCGCGATGGGTTCGTCGGCTTCTCGAACTACGCGCTTTTCTATTCCAACCCGGCCTTCCTGCAGTCGATCCTCAACACACTTGTCCTCGTAGGCAGCGTTCTGTTGATCACGGTGATCGGCGGCACCATGCTGGCGCTGCTGATCGATCAGCCGATGTGGGGACAAGGCATCGTCCGCATCCTCGTCATCTCGCCGTTCTTCGTCATGCCGCCGGTGGCGGCACTGGTCTGGAAGAACATGATCATGCATCCGCAATACGGCGTCTTCGCCGATATTGCGCGCTTCTTCGGCATGCAGCCGATCGATTGGTTCGGGCAGCATCCGATGCTGGCGATCATTATCATCGTCGCCTGGCAATGGCTGCCGTTTGCAACGCTGATCCTGCTTACCTCCCTGCAATCGCTTGACGGCGAGCAGAAGGAAGCCGCCGAGATGGACGGTGCCGGCTTCGTCAGCCGCTTCATCTATTTGACGCTGCCGCACATGTCGCGCGCTATAACCGTGGTCATCCTGATCCAGACGATCTTCCTGTTGTCGGTCTATGCCGAAATCCTGGTCACCACCAATGGCGGTCCGGGTTATGCCTCCACCAACCTGCCCTTCCTCGTCTACCAGAAGGCGTTGCTGGAGTTCAAAATCGGCCAAGCGTCCGCCGGCGGTGTCATTGCCGTCATTCTCGCCAACATCGTCGCCTTCTTCGCCATGCGCGCGGTCGGCAAGAACCTGGACAAATAAGGGAGGAAACGATGGCACGTGCAATCACCACCCAGCACAAGACGATTGCGACCGCGGCCGCCTGGATCGTTGCGCTGCTGATCTTCTTCCCGATCCTCTATACGATCATCACCTCGTTCAAGTCGGAGCAGGAGGCCATCCAGGGCTTCGCCCTGATCCCGTCGGGGACGTTCGAGAGCTATACCGAGGTCGAGGCGCAGAGCGGCTACTTCAAGTTCTTCCTCAACTCGGTGGTCCTGTCGGTCGGCTCGACCATTCTGGCCCTGATCGTCGCGGTTCCGGCCGCATGGTCGATGGCTTTCTCGCCGGGCAAGTGGACCAAGGACATCCTGATGTGGATGCTCTCGACCAAGATGATGCCGGCGGTTGCCGTGCTGTTCCCGATCTACCTGATCTTCCGCGACACCGGACTGCTCGACAGCCGCATCGGCCTGATGGTCATGCTGATGCTGATCAACCTGCCGATCGTGGTGTGGATGCTCTACACCTACTTCCGCGAGATCCCGGGCGAGATCCTGGAAGCCGCCCGCATGGATGGCGCATCGCTCTGGAACGAGATCATCTATGTGCTGACGCCGATGGCTGTGCCGGGCATCGCCTCGACCATGCTGCTCAACATCATTCTTGCCTGGAACGAGGCGTTCTGGACGATCCGGCTGACCACCACCGAGGCCGCCCCACTCACCGCTTTCATCAGCTCCTTCTCCAGCCCGCAGGGGCTGTTCTGGGCCAAGCTTTCGGCCGCCTCGACCCTGGCGATCGCGCCGATCCTGATCATGGGCTGGTTCAGCCAGAAGCAGCTGGTGCGCGGCTTGACATTTGGTGCCGTAAAATAATGGGCGGTGCCGCGAAATAACGGACATGACGCAAACGACGAAATAGCCCTTCAGGGGAGGAAACCATGGGAAACATTACGCTCAAGAACGTCTCCAAATCCTTCGGGGCAACGTCCATCATCCCCGGCCTCGATTTGGTCATCGAGAATGGCGAGTTCGTCGTCTTTGTCGGCCCGTCGGGCTGCGGCAAGTCCACGCTGTTGCGTCTGATTGCCGGCCTCGAGGACACTAGCGGCGGCACCATCAACATCGATGGCCGCGACGTCACCGGTGAGGCGCCGGCCAAGCGCAAGCTGGCCATGGTGTTCCAGTCCTATGCGCTCTACCCGCACATGACGGTGGCCAAGAACATCGCTTTCCCGCTGAAGATGGCGGGCGAGGACAAGGCGACCATCGACAAGAAGGTGAAGGACGCCGCGCGGATCTTGAACCTCACCAACTATCTCGATCGCCGCCCCGGCCAGCTTTCCGGCGGCCAGCGACAGCGCGTCGCCATCGGCCGCGCCATCGTGCGCCAGCCATCGGCCTTCCTGTTCGACGAACCGTTGTCCAATCTCGACGCGGCGCTGCGCGGCACCATGCGGCTGGAGATCAGCGAGCTGCATCACCAGCTCAAGACGACCATGGTCTACGTCACCCACGACCAGATCGAGGCGATGACCATGGCCGACAAGATCGTCGTGCTCAACGCCGGCAATATCGAGCAGGTCGGCTCGCCGATGGAGCTCTACAAGACGCCGAAGAACCTGTTCGTCGCCGGTTTCATCGGCTCGCCGAAGATGAATCTGCTCGAAGGCGCGCCGGCAGCCAAATATGGCGCCAAAACCGTCGGCATCCGTCCCGAGCACATGAATATCTCAAAGACATCAGGCGACTGGAAGGCGACGGTCGGCGTCGCCGAGCATCTTGGCTCCGACACATTTTTGCATGTGCAAGCCGACGGCGTCGGTCCGCTGACGGTGCGCGCCGACGGCGAACTGGCCGTCCATCACGGCGACACGATCTATCTGACGCCGGATCAGGCCAAGCTGCATCGCTTCGGCGCCGACGGAAAGGCGATGGTGCAATGAGGCTGAAGAGTAAATCGGCGCTGATCACCGGATCGGCGCGCGGCATCGGCAGGGCGTTCGCCGAAGCCTATGTGCGCGAGGGGGCGACGGTCGCGATCGGCGACATCAATCTCGAGGCTGCCGAGAAGACGGCTTCGGAAATCGGCCGCAACGCTTACGCGGTGAAGCTGGATGTCACCGACCTCGCGTCGATCGATGCGGCGGTCAAGGCGGTCGAAGCTAGGACCGGCGGCCTCGATATATTGATCAACAACGCTGCGCTGTTCGACCTGGCGCCGATCGTCGAGATCACCAAGGCAAGCTACGACAAATTGTTTTCGGTCAACGTCGCCGGCACGCTGTTTATGCTGCAGGCAGCCGCCCGTTCGATGATCGCCCGCGGCAAAGGCGGCAAGATCATCAATATGGCGAGCCAGGCCGGGCGCCGCGGCGAGGCGCTGGTTGCCGTCTATTGCGCCACCAAGGCGGCGGTCATCTCGCTCACCCAGTCGGCAGGGCTCGACCTGATCAAGCACAGCATCAATGTCAACGCGATCGCACCGGGGGTCGTCGACGGCGAGCATTGGGATCATGTCGATGCCCTGTTCGCCAAATACGAGAACCGGCCGAAGGGCGAAAAAAAGAGGCTGGTCGGGGAAGCGGTGCCTTACGGCCGCATGGGCACGGCGCAAGACCTCACCGGCATGGCGGTGTTCCTGGCCAGCGAGGATGCCGAATACATCGTCGCCCAGACCTACAATGTCGATGGCGGCCAGTGGATGAGTTGAGGGGGGCGAAGGCGCTCTTCTCCCCGTCTCCTCCGCGGGGAGAAGAGCCGTCCCGCCAAAGGATAAAAACAGATGACCGTGAAACTCTCGTCCTCAATCCTCGCAAACCTGCCTCCCAAAGTCGCCGGCCCGAACTACGATCGCGCCTCGCTCAAGGCCGGCATCGTGCATTTCGGCGTCGGCAATTTCCATCGGTCGCACCAGGCCGTCTATCTCGACGACCTGTTCAATTCGGGTGTCGGCCATGACTGGGCAATTGTTGGCGCCGGGGTGTTCGAGGGCGAGAAGGTCGGCCGCGACAAGTTGCAGGAGCAGGACTGGCTGACCACGGTGGTCGAGCAGGACAGCGGCCATATGAGCGCGCGCGTCACCGGCGTTATGATCGATTTCCTGATGCCGGGCGACGCGCCCGCAATCGTCGAGCGGCTTGCCGATCCGGCGATCAAGATCGTTTCCCTGACCATTACCGAGGGTGGCTATTTCATCGATCCGGCTTCCGGCGTCTTCAATCCGACACATCCCGACATCGTTGCCGACGCTGACCCGGGGGCGACGCCGAAGACCGTCTTCGGCCTCATCCTCGCCGGGCTGCTGCGCCGCCGCGCCGACGGCATCGTGCCCTTCACCGTCATGTCCTGCGACAACATCCCCCATAACGGCCACGTCACCTCGGATGGCGTCGTCGGCCTGGCGCGGCTGATCGACGAAGGTTTGGCAAACTGGGTGAGCGAAAACGTCGCCTTTCCCAACGGCATGGTCGACCGCATCACGCCGGCCACCACCGACCGCGAGCGCGGCATTCTCTCCAGCGAGTTCGGCCTCGACGACAATTGGCCGGTGTTTTGCGAGCCGTTCAAGCAGTGGGTGCTGGAGGATCGTTTCATCGACGGCCGCCCGCCGCTGGAACAGGTCGGCGTGCAGTTCGTCAGCGATGTCGCGCCATATGAGCTGATGAAGATCCGCATCCTCAATGGCGGCCATGCGACCATCGCTTATCCGGCCGGGCTGATGGACATCCATTTCGTCCATGAGGCGATGCAGGAGCCGCTGGTACGCGGCTTCCTCGACAAGCTAGAGCATGACGAGATCATCCCGACGGTGCCGCCGGTGCCGGACACTGTGCTGGAGGACTACTACCAGCTCATCGAGCACCGATTCTCCAACCCGAAGATCGGCGACACCATACGCCGGCTTTGCCTCGACGGCTCCAACCGCCAGCCGAAATTCATCATTCCGACCATCGCCGACCGGCTGAAGGCCGGCAAGGGCGTCACCGGTCTGGCGCTGGAATCGGCACTCTGGTGCCGCTATTGCTTCGGCACGACGGATTCCGGTGCCGTCACCGAGCCCAACGACCCGAACTGGGACCGGTTGCAGGCGACGGCCAAGGCGGCCAGGGGCATGCCTGCCGCCTGGCTTGCCATGGACGACATCTATGGTGATGTCGGCCGCTCGCCGCTGTTCGCCGAAGCGTTCGCCCATGCGCTCAAATCGCTGTGGGCGGACGGCGCGCGCGCGACGCTGACGCGCTATCTCGCCGGCGAACTCTGAAGCCGACCCGGCGCGATGACGCCTGAACTGGTCATTTTCGACTGTGACGGCGTGCTGGTGGATAGCGAGATGCTGTCCGTCTCGGCATTGCTGGAGATGATCGCGCTTGCCGGCGGCAACGTCAGCGAGGACATTGCCTACGAGCACTTCCTCGGCAAGAGCATGAAGAGCGTCCGCGAAATCCTCGCAAGCGACTTCGGGCTCGATCTCACCGACCAGCATCTGATCGAGATGCGTTCCGAACTGATGCGCAAGTTCCGCCAGGAGCTGAAACCGATGCCAGGCATCGCACAGGTCCTGCCGAAACTCGACGTGCCGTGCTGCGTCGCCTCCTCCGGCACGCTGGAGCGCATCCGCTATGCGCTCCAGGTTACGGGGTTGCTTGGGCTGCTGGAGCCGCATCTGTTCAGCGCCGCCATGGTGGCGCGGGGCAAACCGGCGCCCGATCTCTTTCTCCATGCAGCAGATAAAATGGGAGCGGCCCCGCGAAACTGCCTCGTCGTCGAGGACAGCCCGGCCGGCATCGAGGCGGCGCGGGCGGCCGGCATGCGCGTTCTCGCCTTCACCGGCGGCTCGCACACCGGCAACCCGGCACTGAAAGCGCGGCTTGCGTCGAGTGAGCCGGACTTTATATTCGCTGACATGCTGCAATTGCCCGATCTGATTGCAGGCCTGGGAGCGAGAGCAAGAACACCTTGACCAACAGTTTCGTTTGCGCGGTCGATGTCGGCACCGGAAGCGCCCGTGCCGGCATTCTCGACACCGGTGGCGCCTTGCTCGGCCGCGCCGAGCACCCGATCGCCATGCAACAGCCGAAGGCCGACCACGCCGAGCACGATTCGCAGGATATATGGTCGGCGGTGTGCATGGCCGTCCGCGCTGCCCGCGAAAAGGCGCGCGTGAAGGCTGAGGATATCGTCGGCATCTCCTTTGACGCCACCTGCTCGCTGGTGGTGCGGGACCGGCATGGCGGCCAGCTCAGCGTGTCCGTCACTGGCGAAAGACGCTGGGACACCATCGTCTGGCTCGACCATCGCGCCATTGCCGAGGCCGACGAATGCACCGAAAGCGGCCATGCCGTGCTCGACTATATCGGCGGCGTCATGTCGCCGGAAATGGAGACGCCCAAGCTGATGTGGCTGAAGCGCAACCTACCCGGAGCATGGAACGAAGCCGGCTACCTATTCGACCTCACCGACTTCCTCACCTGGAAGGCGACCGGCTCGCTCGCCCGTTCGCAATGCACGCTGACCGCCAAATGGACCTATCTGGCCCATGAAGAGACCGGCTGGCGGCGCGACTTCTTCGAAGCGGTCGGGCTCGGCGACGTTTTCGAGCACGGCAATCTGCCGGGAAAGGCAAGCCCGGTCGGCGCAGATATCGGTGCGCTCAACACGCAAGCCGCGGCGGAGCTTGGCCTCACCGAAAAATGCCGGGTTGGCGCCGGCGTCATCGATGCCTATGCCGGCGCGCTTGGCGTGCTCGGCGGCTTCGCCGGTGACGCGACCAACATCGGCCGCCATCTGGCTCTGATCGCCGGCACGTCGAGTTGCGTCATGGCGATGTCGCCCGATCCGCAGCCTTTCGCCGGTGTTTGGGGTCCTTACTATGGCGCCGCCCTTCCCGGCCTGTGGCTGTCGGAAGGTGGCCAGTCAGCCACCGGCGCGCTGCTCGATCACATCATCCGCTGGCATGGCGCCGGCGGCGAGCCGGATGCCGCCATGCATGCCAGGATCGCCCGCCGCGTCGCCGAGCTGCGCGCCGCTGAAGGAGACAACCTCGCCGCCAGGCTGCATGTGCTGCCCGATTTTCACGGTAACCGCTCGCCGCTCGCCGACCCGCATGCCGTAGGCGTCATCAGCGGGCTGACGCTGGATTCGTCCTTCGACAGTCTGTGCAAGCTCTATTGGCGCACCGCCGTCAGCATCGCGCTTGGCGTCCGCCATGTGCTGGAGGCGCTGAACGAGAACGGCTATCTGATCGACACGCTGCATGTCACCGGCGGCCACACCAAGAACCCCTTGCTGATGGAGCTCTATGCCGACGCCACCGGATGCACGGTGGTCGAGCCGCTGGCGGACGAGGCGGTGCTGCTCGGCACCGGCATGATTGCCGCCACCGCTGCCAGGCTTTTTCCCGATTTGAACGCCGCTTGCGTCGCTATGCAGCAAGGCGGCAGGACGCGCGAGCCCAATCCGGCTGCCGCCGGCCGGTTCGATCGCGACTACCGCGTGTTTCTCGAGATGCATCGGCAAAGGCAGGCGCTGGACGCGATCCGATAGATCGGGATAGGCGGCTATCTCTGGTTCCAGCGCCGGACGACCGGTTCGTCAAGGCCGTGCTCATAACCGATCACGCTTACACTGGCGGTATCCAGCACGAAAAGCGCGCCGTCTTGCGGTGGCAGGCCGAGCCAGCGTGCGGCTAGCACCCTCAGGAAATGCGAACTTGAGAAGACCAGGACATTGCCGCTGGCCTCGAGCAACTGGCTGACGATCCGGTCCGCCCTCGAGCCTACATCCGTGGCGGACTCGCCGCGCGGGCAGCCGTCGCGAAAGAGCCGCCAACCGGGACGCTCGGCGAGGATTTGCTTGGTGGTCAATCCCTCATAGGCACCATAATCCCACTCCGCCAGATCGTCCTTCTTCACGCCTGACGAGCCGAAGCCGGCCAGCGCACAGGTGTTGAAGGCGCGCTGCGACGGGCTCGACCACACCGCCGAGAAGGATAGACCCTTTAGCCGCTCAGTGACCCGCCTTGCCGCGTCCTCGCCGGCCGGCGTCAGCGGTATGTCGGTCCGGCCGGTATGTTTTCCGGACGCACTCCATTCCGTCTCGCCATGCCGAACCAGATAGATTTCGGGAAACGCGCTCATCAGGCTGCCTTTCAAAGGAATCCACCGTGACCATAGCGGCTTCCATGGCCTCTCCAATAGCCTGCATTGAGCCGACTGGCTTAACCCTTCCGCAAGTCAGCCTCTTGCCACCGGTGCCCACTTCATAGACAAACCCGTCGTAATGCGGAATCCGGCCGATCTTGGCCATTTTCCGCGCTGAGACGCGGCTTCCGGCTCTTGCCGACGTGCCGCAATCGGATAGGCGGAAAAAATGTTTGCGATCGAAGCCGACGCTCGCGCGCCGGAAAACCTTTGGCGTCGAGAAATCAGGGCGATGCTGGCGCTCGCCTGGCCGATGGTGCTGACCAATCTCGGTCAGACCGCGATGACCGCTACCGACGTCATGATGATGGGGCGGCTGGGGCCGGACACGCTGGCCAGCGGTGCGCTTGGTGCCAACCTTTACTTCATGCCGCTGATCTTTGGACTTGGCCTGATGCTGGCGACCTCGCCGATGATGGCGACCGAGCTCGGCCGTCGCCGCCACTCGGTGCGCGACCTGCGCCGCACCGTGCGCCAGGGTCTGTGGCTGGCGATCCTCATTTGCATTCCGATCTGGGTCTTTCTCTGGCACGGCGAGGCCGTGTTGCTGGCCATGGGTCAGGAACCGGCACTGGCGCATCAGGCCGGCATCTATCTGCGCTGGCTCGAATGGGCGGTGCTGCCCTTTTTCGGCTACATCGTCCTGCGCTCGTTTATTTCGGCGCTGGAGCGGCCGGGCTGGGCACTGATCATCGTTTTCGTTGCCGTCGCCTGCAACGCCTTTTTCAACTGGCTGTTCATGTTCGGCAATCTCGGCATCCAATCGATGGGCATCGCCGGCTCCGGCCTCGCCACCACGCTGTCCAGCACGTTAATGTTCGCCGGCATGGCGGCGGTGGTGATGCTTGAGAAGAAATTCCGGCGCTATCGTCTGTTCGGACGCTTCTGGCGGGCCGATTGGCCGCGCTTCAAGGGCCTGCTGCGGCTCGGCCTGCCGATCGCCGGCCTGCTGGCGTTTGAGGTGACGATTTTCAACGCGGCAGCCTTTCTCATGGGCCTGATCGATGCGGCTTCGCTTGCCGCCCATGCGATCGCCATCCAGATCGCCTCGATCACCTTCATGGTGCCGCTCGGCCTCAACCAGGCGGTGACGGTGCGCGTCGGACTTGCCCACGGCGCCGGCAATCCGGAAGGTGTCAGCCGGGCCGGCTGGACCGCGTATGTCGTCGGTGTCTCCTTCATGGCGCTAATGGGGCTAGTGATGATCCTGTGGCCGCATCTCTTGATCGGCGCCTTCATCGATCTGGGCAATCCGGCTAATGCCGAGGTGGTGGCGTTTGCCGTGTCGTTCCTCGCCTTTGCCGCGCTGTTCCAGGTTTTTGACGGTGCGCAGGCGGTCGCCAGCGGCATGCTGCGCGGTCTGCACGACACCAAGGTACCGATGATCTATGCCGCGATCGGCTATTGGGGCATCGGCCTGCCGCTCGGCGTGCTGCTCGCCTTCCATTTCGGTTTCAACGGCGTCGGCATCTGGATCGGCCTATCGTCGGGACTGGCGGTGGTTGCTGCACTCCTGCTGGTGCGCTGGCTGCGGCGCGATCGTATAGCGCCGCCTCTGGCGTTTGGTCATTGAAACAGATGGCCGCCGGTTCGCCCGGTGGCCGTCATCTCCGAACATTGTGGATAATTAAACGGCGCGTTCAGATCGGCCCACGAAACGCCCGCCAAGCGCCATTTCTGGACATTCGGAACTAGCCATAAAGCAGACGTTGGTGCGAGTTCAGGATCACTCCTCGCCAGCGTGCCTTCGAGGAACGGCGTTCATGATGGCCTCCGCCAGTTCTTCGAGGACGGAGGTATCGCCGTTCGATGCGGCAAATAGCCTGAACTCCGCTTCTGGTAACTCTGGCAGACCGTAGCTTTTGGGTACCCTGACCAGGCCGTTTCTCAGTTGACTGGCGATCATCGGCGCTACAGCAAAGCCTGAGATGGCAGCCGCCCTCAGGCTGGCGTTGCTGGCGCAGATCATCACCGTGCGCTGGCTGATCCCGGCCTTGGCAAGCCGTTCAAGAGCAACTCCCCTGTAAGGGCAAGGTTCCGGTAACACGGCCAACGGCAGCGGGTCCGGAAGATCCACGCCGGTATGATCCGCCCATGCCCAGACAAGAGGCTCGCGCCACAGGAGGCACCCCATCTCCTCACCCTCACACTGTGATCCGAGCACCAGTTCGATGTTGCCCTCGTTCATCTTCGAGAGGAGCGCACCCGGAATCCCGACTTGCACCTCGACCTGCAATCCAGGGCGATCAGCGCCGAATGCCTGCAAGGCGCGAAGGATGGGGACCTGTGCGAAGTCTTCCGAGAGGCCGACGCGAACCCTGCCGTGAAAGGGTGCCTGCGCCAGATCGGCCAAAGCATCCCGGTTAAGGGCGAGCATCGCCCGGGCATAGGCGAGCAAGCGCTCGCCATCGGGTGTCATCTCCAGCGAGCGCGTCGTCCTGTTGAGTAACGGCTTTCCGGCCTTCTCCTCGAGACGGCGCAGGTGCCCACTGACGGCCGACTGCGTAAGGTTCAGTCGCGCTGCTGCCCGACTGAAGCCGCCTTCGTCGAACACGGCGACAAACGTCCTGAGCAGGACCAGGTCCAACATATATTCTGATCCATGATGAATTCTGTCGATAATCTCAATTTCTATATCAAATTAAAATATGACGCAATGCGGTTCGTCACAATGAGCAAGGATGATCCATGACCAAGCTACTGCATATCGTTTCCTCGCCCCGCAAAGAGCGTTCCGCCTCGCGTGAGGTCGCCGAGGCCTTTGTTCAAAGCTATCGTGCTCGGCGACCCGACATGGAGATTTCAACGCTCGACCTATGGGATGTCGACCTCCCCGAATTCGGTGAGGACGCGATGTTGGCCAAATATGCGGGGCTCAGCGGCACGCCGCTTACCCCTTCTCAACAGCAGGCATGGGCCACATTGCAAGAATTGGCGCAACAACTGCACCGGGCGGATATTCTCCTACTGTCGACGCCCCTGTGGAATTTCAGCATTCCCTACAAGCTCAAGCACTTCATCGACCTGGTATCGCAGAAGGACATCCTTTTCTCGTTCGATCCTGAACACGGGTTCGGAGGACTGCTCCGGGATAAGATCGCGGTGGTCGTCCATGCGCGAGGTCTCGACTATGCGGCGCAATCCATCACTCCGGCGCAGCGCTTCGACTTTCAAAAACCCTATATAGAAGCGTGGTTGCGCTTCATCGGTATCGAAGATGTCCGCAGTCTAATCATTCAGAAGACCCTCTTTGGACCCGATATTGACCATGCGGCTCGCCAGGATGCACGGGAGGCCGCGTCACGGCTGGCGGAAGACCTGCTGTCGCGGACAACAGAGGCGATTGCATGATTATGAAGCGCTTGCTGCGGACAAGTGCGTTGATAACGCGCTCAGACCCCAACGTGCACGTACATCCCCGTCCACCCGGTGTAACAACTATGGAGAACGGACGTCCCTAACGTCGCCTATAGGGCAGGCGCACCGATTCCACCCACCGTCCGCTTTCAGGCAATGCATCAGTCCCAGGAAGGACCGGTTTGGGTGGCGGGTTCAACCGATCGCTGCAACACACTCAGCGAACTTCTCCGCTGGGGTCTGATAGAGCAAGGTCTTTCTGGGGCGTTCGTT
>NZ_JAMYKY010000022.1:0-94510 GCF_040317695.1 Mesorhizobium sp. M1403
GACCGTGGATGCCGTCTCCGAATTAGGAACGCAAAATGTCGCCATGACGCCCCGACTTGACGTGATGACCCTCATGTGAGGACTACCGCCGCGACGGCGCCGATCGGCAGCAGGTCATGACGCTCGCCACCGACGAGTTCATCCGCCGATTCCTGTTCCACATCCTGCCACGTGGCTTGCACCGCATCCGGCACTACGGCCTGCTCGCCGGCTCTGCTCGCAAGACCAGCCTCGCACGCGCCCGCGAACTGCTGAACGTCGCTGCGCCGTCGGAGGACGACAACTCGGTAGAACCGACTGACTTCCGTCCGCCATGCCGGTGCTGCGGCGGAAGCATGATCATCATCGAGACGTTCGAACGGTGGCGACAGCCGCGCGGACCGCCGGACACCACGGCGACGAACCGGGAGAACTCTCCATGACCCGGCATGGCATGCTCCAGCCTTCAGCCGCAGGCACTCAGCCTCCGGCAACGGACCCACGCGTGTCCATGGTGATTATCGACGCCGAACGGGTCGCGTCCGGCCGCGCGACGAGCCGACAATACCGCGTGGCTGAAACGCGAAACGGTCCGTCCGCATCAAACCCGCCGCTTCCCAGCGGCGGTCGCGCCATCGCCGACACCAGCCGCAAATCGAAATCCCCATAACCATCGCCTGTGGCCCGCGGGTTCCTTCCTCGGGGACTTTCGTACGCCTGCCGGCGCCCGAAGCCGACATTTTGCCTGGATCGTGCGCCTACCGATCAGCTCCCGTCCTCTGCGTCGGGATCGGGCGTCAGGATTGGCCACGAACGCCCTGACGCAAGATCGGGATGGCGCGGTTCCGATTCTGGAGCGCCGTAGTCGTCCCTAAGCTTGTCGATGAGGTTGAGGTAGCGGGCGGCGGGGTCATCCTTCCCACCGCGGCCCGTCTTCGCCAACAACTTCCGGCGCAGCTCGATCGCCGGGACGGGCACGACATTGTAGGCACCTTCCCAGTTCTCCGCCGGGACGTGCTCCGTGACAACGCTTTGGATCGATTGCCACGTCATGAACGAGCGTCCGGTTTTCATCTCGAAATCAATCAGCATCAGCACGCCGTCCTCGCGGGGGGCTTCGGCGACCGCGTTTGCGAGCAAGGCGAGTTGCTTGGAAGTCGGTCCATCCTTCAGGAGGTCGTAGACATAGGCGCGGACCTCGGAGAATTCCGAATTCAAGCCACTCAATTCGCGTTGCCAACGCCACCCGTCGTATGACTTGCCGTCGAGCGCGCCGCTGACGATCAAATCAACGAGGCGGCGCGCGGCGGATATGGTGCCGAGGCGCAACGCCGCCGCGCGCCACTGATAGTTCTGATAGAGCCGCGGGTCTTCTTCGGCGAGCGTGAAGATCACGCCTTCTGCGTCGTCCGAGGACGAGTTGCCGAGGCCGCCGACCATTTCCTCGAGCATGCGCGGATCACGCTGAGCGTCCGGCATGCCGCGCACGATGGCGGGCAGATTGGTGATGGGCGTGGCGAAGGGTAAAAGGCGCAACCACGCGCGGAGCTGATACGCGTCGCTCTGAGTTAGAATCCAAGTCTCTTTCTTGGCCGCCTCAAAGGTCTCTGCGATGCCTTGGGCCACGAGCTTGATGTCGATGTCCTCGCCGGAGAGGATCAGCGACAAGAGCAAGCCTGCGCGCGCCTGCCTCGGCGCGAGAGAAATGAGCCTCTGGATTGTCGGTTCACGCTGGCCATGCGGGAGCCGCGCTCCGACAATGCCAAGCGCAATCCCCAGCTTCATTTGCGCATCCGTCGCACCATCGGCAATCAACGAGTCAATTGCGCCGAAGATTGCTTCCGCCTCGGCAGATGTTCCGGCAGGATCGGCGGCACGGGCCTCGCGACGCGCTTCGACGCGCGAGAAATCTTCGCCACTGCGGAATTTCCTCTCGTCCTTGGGTTCGTTCGCCTCGAACCACCGGAAGGCCAGAACACGTGCCGCCAGCTCGCCAAAATGC
Source organism: Mesorhizobium sp. M1403 (assembly GCF_040317695.1). NCBI lineage: Bacteria > Pseudomonadati > Pseudomonadota > Alphaproteobacteria > Hyphomicrobiales > Phyllobacteriaceae > Mesorhizobium > Mesorhizobium sp. M1403. The sequence continues at coordinate 1,982 of NZ_JAMYKY010000022.1, forward strand.
TCGTCCGTCAGGTATTCGCCCATCAGTGCGGCGGTTTCCGGGGCATTGATGGCCAAGAACGCGCGTTGATACTCGTGCATATGCGGGTGTTGCGCTTCGTGCACAGCGTCGCGATCTTTCCAGCCGCTCGCGGTCGCTTTCTCGCGGAAGGCCCGATAGCGAAGCAAATTGTCGTCGAGCAGTCTCTTCAATAGCGGAAGATGCGCGACAGATGGAGCATGGCTCAACATCGTTGCAATAGTAGCCACTTGCCAGCGCTTCTCATCGCCAGCGGCGAGCATGCGCTCGCCCCAATCCTGCGCCAGCACTCCAATCGCGGCCAAGCCTTCCTCATTGAAGGGCCGGGCTCGCTCCTCGTCGCCGTAGGTCTCGCGGGAAAACAGCTCGGCCAGTTGGGCGATTTCTTCATTGTCGGCGTTTGCCGCGCGCGCCCGAACGGCGGCCACCAAACTTGCCCCCGGCGTATGGCCAATACGCGCGCGCAGGCCGTGATAGCGATCACCCGACACCTCGCCGTACTTCCCGTTGGCGTCGCGCACAACCTTCCGGGCGGCAAGATACGCGTCGATCATCCGGCCAACGGCGTTTGGCCCCAGCACTGAAGCGGCGGCCTCGGCGCGATCATCGTGGCGGCTTGTCTCTTCGAGAGCGATCCCGAGCAATGTGTCGTCCTCAAGGGTAAACCCGGCGGCCGCGAGAATATTGTCTGCGCCGTAGAAGAGTTCGCGGTGCTCGCGCACGCGGCGCAGCAGCCCGTCAGCGAGCGCCTGCGGGTAGCGCTTTCGCACTTCGTATAACAGGTGCATTTCGCCGTCGCGCTTCCGGTCGATCTCCATTTCGGCGATGATCTCGGCAACTTCGGCGTCGGAGTCTTCTCCGTTCCGCGCGTGGACGAGCGAGCGCAGGCGCTGGAAGTGCGAAACGCCGGCGGTCATGCGTCGTTCGCGCGCTCGCTGGAGTTGTTCCTGCTGAATGGCATTGATCGCAATGTCGTCGAGGTGACCCTTCTCGGCGAGGATGTCGTAAGTCGCGTCGCCCGCATCGGCGAGCAAGTCGGCGACGTGGCGATCCGCCCGCCGAAATGAAAGCGCATCGGCCACCGTCGCTTTCACATCAGGGTCGCTCTCGGTTTTCGCAATTTCGGTCGCGAGGTCGAGGCCGTCAATTGCGCCGCGCGATGCAATTTCATGCAGCACATTCTTTCGGATTTCCGGAGGCAACGCCCCGATCCGCGCGGGGGCGTCGCTGCCGAGCACGGATGGACGAAATCGCTGTGCCGCCCGGAGGGCGGCCAAGTGTACCTGAGTGTTTGCGTGCGAAATTAGGGGCCAAAGAAGATCGCCGAACTCTGGCCTGCCTGAAGCGATCATGAAACGCACGGCGCGATCCACCTTGCCGGGCGCGTGCCACTTTTCGGTGAGGCTGCGAATCTCGGCTCCGATCGGCGCCCAAACGTCGTCGGTGGCGCGGAAGATCATTTCGCCCGCGAGGACGGGGTCGACCTCAAAGGCCGCGAGAATAGCGGCGCTGCATGCGGCCTTCTGCGCGGCGTCGCCGCGAGCGCTCCGTTCGACAGCGAACAGGATTGCTTCTTCCCACGGGCGCTGATCGAGCACGTTGGCCTTCAGTTTATCGCGCGCTGCCGGATCGCTGACGGCCTGTAGCATCAGTCGTTCGACGTGGTGCGATGCGTACCATTCCTGAAATTGCTGGTGCTGGAACGAATAACCCGGCGTGTCGCCGGAGCGCGTCAGAACGTGATTGCTGACAAGCGTGTCAAGCAGCGTGTCGGGCTGTGTGGCGATGGTCATCTGCCCCTCGGCCACCAGGATGCGCGCGGTCTCGGCAACCGATTTGCGCGCGTTGCTGTCCGTGATCGCCGTGTTGGCCGTTGTCGTGGCAAACACGGCGAGATTGTCCAAATAGTCCTGCTGGAAGCCGAGGGCCACGGCATGAAGCGCCGCCGCACCGCGGGCTTCCTGCTCGTGCGCGGCAACGAAGCGCCGTAGCACTTCTTCCTTTGTGGTCGGAAAAGGCGCGCCCTCCGGCAGTGACAGCAGCGCCGTGAGATAGAGGGGGATGGTGACGAGTTCGCGGACGCCCGCTGTCCGCCACGCCTGATCTATGAGCTGTGCGCCAGCCTCGCCACGCATGGCGCGCGCAATCTCCATTTGCTGCTCGTCGTCAAGCGGCAGCAAATCGACCCGCGTCCCGGCGAAAGGAATGTCGAGGGCCTGCCTGCGCGTGGAAATGACGAGACCGAGTTCGGGCAATTCAGTCTTGAGGACCGTGATTTGCACGCGCGCACGTTCGCGTGCTGCGGCATCCAGTTCGTTCCAGCCGTCAAGAAGCAGCACGACGCCGGGCTTCGCCGCGACAGTGCGGAAATCCTGCTCTGAAATTCCGTTGAACGCGGGGCGTTTCAGGATGGATACGAGCAGCGCCTCGCTTTCGGTGGTCCAATCCCCCAACGGCACGATAAGAGGCGTGCCGTTGCCGATCTCCAAAACGCCGTCGGCGACCTGAAAGAGGGTTGTTGTCTTTCCCATTCCGGGTGCCGCGACAAGGATAAGGTCATCCAGCGTGGTCACCGCGTTGGCAAGCGCGCGCGTGCTCAGCGCCTCGTCCAAATGCTTCACCTTTAACGTCAGCGTGAGCGCGACGTTTGTGCTCGGCCATTTGGGCGTTCGACGGAACACGGCCAGGTCGGCTGAGGCCGCTGATCGCAGGCGGCGCCCCAGCTCGTCCGGCGTGGGTGCTTGCATATCAGGCCCGTAGGGCACGTTGTGCATCACGCTGCGCCACGAATCCTCGTTCGTCTGCCTCTTCCACCTGCGCAATTCCTCGACAGTGAATTTCGAATCCTTGCCGTCGACGGCACGCCCGTGCACGTCGCAGAGCCAGATGCCGTTATCGGCGGCCGCGCGCTCGTCAGGAGTCATCTGCTCGTCGTAGCGGGGACCGCCCGGCGCGGCAGCGCAGATGTGCGAGGCTTGGCCGATATTGATTTCATCCGCGCCATCGGACGTGGCGGCGTGGGTCAAACGGCGGCATGCCGGGTTAGAGCAATGGCCGCGCGCTTGCCGCTCAATGGCCCGCTTGGTTGCGGGCGAAAACTCGTCTCTGTTCTTTTTCTTGGCCATTGATGGCTTGCTCGGATTAGGTCGCTTGGACACATTCTGAAATTTGCCCTTCGACTGAAATGCTGCCGATGTTGGCTGACATCAAAAGCAAAGATAAATACCCCATCACCTCGACGATATCGCTGGAAGTTCCGCCAATCGCAGCCTGCGCTTTCGCGGCGAAATCAACATCCCCGGTCCGCAGGTGCTCAATCAATTCCGATACAGCCGTTTGCAGACCCACGTCAAAATCATGAAGTCGCCTGGTCAGTTCATCGCGCTTGCTGGCAAAGTCTATATCCAAATTTCGGCGGGCAGCGATTTCTTCTTCAGGACGTGTCTCAATTCCAAGGCCTTTTTGATCCATTGCGCCAAGTTCGCCGGCCAGACTCATCACCTCCCCGAACAAGGCCGCCGTAGTAGACGGAGCTCGCGGCAATCCGAGTTCTTCAGCCCAGGCGATAGCACCTTCAACGTCAGGAAGGAGAGTCTGGTAACCGGACCTCGCCAGCGCCGGAAACGTGATACCCTCAATGGAAGGCATGATCGTTAGGTGGATCGACCAGTCCACCAATGACCGCACGAGCTCCGCTTGGTCAGTGAGCGCGACCGCCGCATCTGCAATGTCGAGCGCAGGCAATAACGCTAGAACGTCCATCGGAGGCCACGGTAGAGTGCCCTTGGCGTTAACGCGGAGATGGAAATCCACGACGATCCCGGATTCTTCCGCCGAACCTTCAATTTCTGCCCTGCGCCGAGCTAGTCGTCTTTCTCCCGCGGCCTTGGCAGAGAGAGATACAAGTCGCACGGCGTTGCCCACTCGCGCGCCTTTGGCTCGTGCCGCCCAAGTTGCCGCTGGTGGCTCATGTCTCTCATGCGCTTCCCCACCCAGCAGCCGTAGCGCCTCCAAGAGCGTCTTGAGCCGCGTAAGCATTGGAGAAGGCCCATTGCCAAGAAGCTGCCAAGGTTCTTCGGCAACGGCAGTGTCGACATCTGCTATGAGATCGCTCAACCAGGCAATGTATGCGCCAGCTTGATCGGGCAACTTCGCGAACCTCATAAAGAGATTGACGCTCGCGCTGTGCAGGAGGTTCTGAAACTTGGTTACTGCGGTGTTTGTTTCGCTGCTTCCGGCGCCCGAGGCTTCCAATGACGAAACAGCCGGAGGTGTGAGCGCTTCAGTTTCCGCATTAAGTGAATTTAGCCTTTCGGCGAGGCTGCCGAGTGCATCCTTTCCCCGAAAGTGCGCGTCGAAAACCTTCTCCAATGTAGGCACAAGGTCATCAAGGATAGCCACGCCTCGTGCCAGATAATCGCTATAGCTTGGAGAGGCGACACGACGGGAAATCAGATCTCGCCACCGCCGGTTCCATCGAGGAACAGACGGCGGAGGGAGATTTTCTCGAGGTATCCGCTTTGTCCCTAGCGGCAACTGGGTGAGGCCAGCTAATTCGCCGCTTGCGGTAATTGCGTTGGACACCGCAATGTCAGCCGACGGGCACAGGGCCAAGATCAGCTCGCACAAGCTCACAACCGCGTCATGTGGATTTTCTTGAAAAGAGGCGGCGACGTACCAAAGGTCGCAACGGACCATTACTCCGTCGTCCGCATTTGCGGTTGTTACAGGTCCGGCCCAAGCCGTTTCTGCTTGAACCCGCGCGAACAGCGCCTCTTGCCCGACCTCGGCGACCCAGTGCGCAGCAATCTCACGATCCAGGGCGACGAGAGTGCCCATCACCGATCCCACAAGATGTAGATCAGCATCCAACAGGCCTTCTGGAGCCTGCCATAGACTGTTACGTATTGCGTCTGGCAAAGCCATTCCGACCAAGGCCGCGAGGATCTCATCCAAGCTCGCCAGATCCGCTGTCTCGATCAGGGCAGACAAGGCAGAAGGTGAAATACGCTCCATCAACAGGCGTCGGGGGTCATTTTCCGGCGAACCTTTGATCTGCGAAAGTCGATCGGCTGCGGCCTGAACCTCCGGGATGATGCTGAGACTAGCCAGATCGATACCGGCGATGCCGAACATTGCGGCGCTCCCGACCTGCGTTCGCGGGAGCGCGCGCGCTTCGGAAGTGTCCAGCCATTCGTCCACGCCTGAGGAAACACGGCCAGAACCTAGACCCCGGAGCGCTGAGGCCAATGCCCGTGCGTCTGGATCGCCCTCCAAGCGGACAATCAAGCTATCGAGCACTGCCGCGACCGTCAGGCGTCGCGCCGATAACGTGTCGGCGACCAAGGGCTCGAGATCGGTGGCCGTCACGCTTGCGACCGTCCGTTCGAAACTCGTTTCGAGCGTGGGCAATGCCGTCTCATGCGTCAGCCGCAACAATTCTTCAGATCGAAGCTGGTGTAGGCCGGTGACCGCGCCCGGAGCAGGCGAGCGCACCAGATGTTCCTCGATGAGGCGCTGTAGTGCGCGTGACAGATCGGCCTCGCTGACCGAGAGCGTGCGCGCCAGTCGCGACGCATCGACTTCAGCATTCGCTGCGCCCGCCCAAGCGCCGGATCGCAGAGTATCGAGTTCAAGGGAACGCTTCGGATCTGAAATCCTGGCCGCGACCTGATCGGCGAGGAGTTCGTGCATTCGTTGTCCGCGTGTGAGGATATGGACGTATTCGAGAAGGAGACCATCGCTCATCTTCCACGGCTCGCGCCAACCCGCCCAGTTCGTCTTTCCGGCTTCGCGCAGTTCCCGCCAGAGCCGCTCCGCGAGTTCATCATCGGGATCGGCGCGTATTTCGGCGGCACGGGCACGCTCGGCAATCAACGTTACATCTTCTTCCCGGATCGAACCGAGCAGGACGACGCCGGGTACGGACATCGCTTCTTTGAGCAAGGCGCCCCAGCTTTCCGGTCCGTTTCGGCCAATGTCATCCATGACGAAGCCCAAGGGACTGTCTTCCGAGGCGCGGAACGTGCGGATCAACTGGCGCAGAGATGGAATATCCGCCGCGCTCAGACGACGAATTCGAAACCACCGCACCGTATGGCGCAATGTGTTGGCGGCTTCCCACATCAAAGCGGATTTGCCGGCCCCTGATGGGCCGACGATCAGCGCCGCGCGGTGTTGTTCAATACCTTTCACCAATGCCGATCTGCTTCGGGGCCGCTCGGATACCAGTCCTGCCGCGATGTGGCCGGGTTCTACATCGACCCCGAGATAGAAATTCGAATCGTTGAGAGGTGTGAGGAAATCGATCGGTTCGCAGACGCCTTCCTTGAGGGCGCGTTCGATCGCGTCAACGTCGACAGCAGCCAGAACATCGCGGATTGACGTTTCGGTGTCGGAGATCGAAAGGCCGCGATAGCTCTCCGGCGCTAACCGGCCATTGGCGTCTGCCAAAGCCCCTACGCGAACAAGCAGTTCGGCAAAACACATCTGCGCTGCGATCGGAGCACAGTTCGCCCGATCCGCGATCAGGTTGATCGCCCATTCCTGCGGTGATGTCGCCACGATGATCGACGTTCTCGGGAGAAGATCGAAGGCCCCACTGAACTTTGAAAGCCTGGCGCTAATCGGACCTTCGATTGAGCGCACTGCGGGTTGGTCCTCGACGGGTGTGAGACCCACCACCTCCTGCTCGAGAATAAGCTCCAATCGCTCCGGTCGCGGCACGGAGCCAAGCGATCGGTTCCATAAATCTTCTACGTGTTCTGCTGTCTCGCCTTCCGCATAGTGCCCGAGGTGTTCACGCCGGCTTTTGACTTGCACAAAGCTCGTTGCTTCGCCGCGCAGTTCAACATCATCGCCACCTTCCGGGATCACGATGGCCGGCGCTCGCTGGCCAACCCATATTTCCACCGCCAACCAAGCGGACACGGCATCCTGATAACGAAAGCCTCGACCGGCGTTTGATCCTGCCCTGGACGCGGCCTTGATTGGTTTAGACGACGGCTTTGGGTCGCGGCGCCGCTCTCTATTTTTTGCTCTCTTAGCCAAGTATACCCCTCTGAAGTTCCGTTGCCACTACTGCGAGCCTACGAGGCTTAGGCAGCTTTACCTGGTCATGTGCACTTGCGCGCGGTTATCGTATTAAGCCTCTGATTCTCAGCATTCCTCTTAATCATTCTCGTTGCACAACAGATCATGAATTGTATAGTAACCAGTGCTAGACAGAGTTCAGCCACATCCAAGAAACCTGCAGTGTGCAGTTGGCTCGCTTCCAACCTAAACTATTGGGCAATAACTAGGATCAGCGGTTCGCCATACCGATCCCTAGCGCAAAAATGGGGTGTGCCGCCCCCGCTCACTGCCGCTGGGCTAGTCGATTGCGAGCAGCAATCTCTCTAGCAACACGCTAACTATCAGATTGTTGAGCACTCCTGATAGCTGCCGCGAACGCGATGACGGTAGGATCCTCGACGCCAATGGCGTGAAGCTTTTCGGCAATGTTGAGCGCGTATTCGGAAGCCTTGCCGTCTCTTCCAACGGCTGCCAGCGCCATTGCAACCAGTTCGTCGAGAGTTTTTCCTGTGATGACGTTTCTTCCCACGTAGACTGGTAGACGCGCCTCAACGTTGCGGCCATCGCTCAGTTTGATCGTCATCTTTCGTAGAGGGAAGTTCCTGCCTTCGCGACGTTCTAGGTCAGCGAGCACTTCGGCCTGTTTTGAGTCGTTAAACTCAAACGCATAGCCGACGCAGGCGCCATCGGCCTTTTCGACCAAGTTCAACGTGGGACCAGGAGTGGCATCGGTCCCCCAATTCACTTTCGAAGCTTTGTTGAAAGCGCGTTCGTAGCCCTTCAATTCCGCCAGCACGCCGTTCGCGCCGCCATGTGCCGTTTGCCAGTCGTCCCACATGAGGGACCCATATCCGAACACCCACATTTTGTTTCCTCCACTTTCTGTATAGTGAGGGTATCCTCATACAGCCAACCGTTTGTGCTCAGAACCTAGAAAAGGTGCCATGGCAGGCCGCGAGGAACCTTTCGTCGTGCGTTGGGTGACGCGTCCGTTGTCCGACGCAAATGGTCCGCGGCAATTCATAGATCGGATGTCCGCTTGTGGAGGCGCTCTCCCGCGCAGCGGGTTCGTTCGACGCCCCCCAATTACAGCCGAAAACTGCTCCGAAATTGGGCGGCGTCGCTCTCTAGGCGCTGCGGCGCTCTGGCGACGTATCGGTCGGGTTGGATTCCAAGCTTGCTCTTTAGGAAAAAGATATAAAAGCTGTCGCTTTCGACATTAGGAATCATAGCGGTTTACCAGCCGATTCTCGACGGCCTATCCCGTACGTTCCCCGGTTGGTGTTGCCGCCACGCGGGCGAGGAAAGCAAGTCTCTCGGAGGATATTGGTTGGGCAGCAAAGTACGGCGAGCGGGGGGATCGGCTACAGGCGGCGGAATGAATTTCCAGGCTGCAGTGACCGCAATTGCAACCGTATACATGGCGCGTGGCCGACCGCTGATGTGGCTGGACAAACTCATAGACGACACGCCGGTTGCGGTGGACGCCGAGACTGGAGGCGCTGGCGACGACATTCGTCTGTTCCTCAAGGGTGGCAAGACGATCGAGGTTCAAGCGAAGAAGGGCCTGCGATCGGGCGACGATCTTTGGGAGGCGCTTCTCAAACTCGCGAGTGCAGTCACAACAGGGGCAGCCGATTTCGGTGTTTTGGCTGTGTCGCCGACCAGTAGCAACACGATCAAAGACGACCTGGCGAACGACCTAGTCAGGATCGGCGATGGCCGCATCGACGGGCTATCCGCCATTGCCAAGATCCTGATGGGCAAACTGGCAGCCGCAAACATCAGCGCAGAGAATGCCTGCGCACGCCTGCGCATCCAAACCGTACCTGCGCTGGCAGCAGACCAAGCGGCCATACAAGCGGCACGCGCGGAACTCGCGCATGTATGCGCGACGGATGCCGACACCGGTGCTGCGTGGAAGGCAATTTATGCTGACGCCTCGGCACTGATCGAGCAGAGGGGCCGCCGTGACGTTGCATCCGTCCTGCGCCTGATCAATGCAGAGGGGATTGCTGTTGCGGCAACGGCGAATGCGTCGCCGATCCAGCTTTTGTCCGAGCTATCTCAGTGGACGCTGGCGACGCATGCCACATTTACGATCTTTGGCGTCGATACGCCGCTCAAGACGGATGAGGACTGGATACCGCTCAGCGCTGTCGTTCGCGACGACAAGGCAAACGAGAACACCAGCCTCGAAGAGGCGCTGCGCCGCTATCAGGAGTGGGAGACCCGGTCGGCTCCGCGAGATGCCCGGTCGGTCAATCCCGAGACACTCGGACGCTTCGTCACGAGAGTTGTCCTGGTCGCTGGACCGGGCATGGGCAAGACGACGCTGCTCAAGCGTGTTGCGCGACGCTACAGCGAGCATCAAATCCCGGTGCTGCGGGTGCGCCTCTCGGCCGTTGCGGCGCGCATGCGGGCCGGTTTCGGTTTCGAAGAGGCTATATTTGAGCTGGGCCTGGACGGGAGTGGCATCTCGGTCGCCGAGGCCCGCGATGCCCGATTTCCGAACTGGATGCTTCTTTGCGACGGCCTGGACGAGTGCGGCGCGTTGCAAGAACAGGTTGCAGCGGGTTTGGCCCGATTTGCCCAGGGACATCCTGACAGTCGCATCCTGATCACCACTCGCCCGATCGGCTACAACGCTGCTCACTTCAAGGACTGGCGCCACTACGACATTTTCGCGCTCGACACGTCCGCTGCTCATCGGACGGCTGCACAGCTCATCCAAGCGATCGCTCCGCCTGGGTCGGAGCTGTCCGAGAATGCATTCGAAATCTGCCGGCGCGAACTGAGCGACAGACCGATTGCCCAGGTTGTCGGCCGCACACCGTTGCTGATTGGCTTGTCGGTTGCAATCCTTCTGCGCGGACGAGAGCTCGGTGCCACCCGAGAAAAAGTCTTCGCGCAAATCTTCGACCTCATCGGCGAAACGCCCAACGCACGTACCCCAGAGCCTCCCGCACCGGCTGTGTTGTTGCGACGGTTCCTTGACATCCTTGGCTGGCAGGTCACATCGCATCCGCTTGCGACAATCAGGGAAACAATTGATCGTTGCGCTGTCGACCTAGCCGCCGACATGGACACCACGCGGATTGCTGCGGCCGCCAACGCGGAACGCTTTCTCGACTACTGGCAGAATGTCGGCGTCGTTGAACGGGTTGGCCAAGGCGGTCAGCAGACTCTTGCATTCATTCACAAGAGCTTCGGCGAGTTTGCGGCGGCGCATTATCTGCGCACATTGCCTGAGACGCAACAGCCGCAGGTCGTCGGGGTGATCGCCGATTCCGAAGCTTGGGCCGAGGTGCTCCGTCTCGCCGGAATGCTAGGCATGGCAGATATTCTCGCGGCCCAGTTGCTATTGGCGTCGCCCGAGCGGCTCGTTCTGGCTACCGAATTGGTAGCGGAGGCAGATCCTGCACCGAGCGCACCGCTGCGAGTGAAGCTTCTTGAGCAGGCATTCGCCATTGTAGGCGGTACCCGACAGCGGCTCGCATTCGACATCGGGAAACCGTTGATCGCCTCAGCGCGGCGCTTTCCCGACGAGGTTGGCGCCATCGCTGCCACGTACCTTGAGGCGAGGGAGCCCTGGAGCAGGCTTATCGCGTGGGCATGTGCCGTCGCAGCCGGGCCCAAGTTTTACGATCTTGACGACTTGGTCGGCACGCTGCGCGACAACATCAATGCCGCCGGACCCACGATCAGCCCGTCGCTCGGTGGGGGTGTTGTTCTGGCCCGCGGCAATCAGCACGCTCTGGCTGAAGCGTTCGTTCTGAAGGCGAGTGAGGAGATCCTCGATAGAGCTCCAGCCCAAGTGGCAGATGCGCTGCTGCCTGAGGTTTTCAATCACGACAGCCTCGGGAGCGCGGGGTTCATCTCCAAGGCGATGGAACTCGCACATGCGAAAGGTCGGAACTATCAGATCGGCACTCCGGAATGGTCCAACGCCGCCGCATCTTGGCTCAACCTTCCGCCTGGTTTCCATGAAGCGGGCCGTAACCTCTATCAACTGATCTTCGAAGCGCTCGACCTGCCGCCAGATACTGCGGGCGCCGACGCCGAGCCTTTACCGCCGCCCCTGTTGCATCTTAGCGCGTTCATGGATGCCAGCGGAATGAACAAGGTGGCCGCAGGTGACTTTTGGAGCTGGTCGGAACCATTCGATCGTAGCTCGATCATAGCAGCACTACGCGGCTTCGTCGCAGCAACTGGTTTGGACCGGGACAAGCTTCGCCAGGATGCAGTGCATGCGCGGAGATATCTCGAGACCAAGACAGATAGCTTTATTTACGACATCACGACGGATGTAGACCCGCAGCCGATGGATTGGACGCGCGCACGATCGCTTGGACTCGACGCCATTCAGATCGAGACCGCTGTCACCCACCCGTCGCATTGGCTGAAATGGATCGCCGCGAACCTTCTTGGTGTGTTGCTCGACCCGGCAGAGCTCCAGAAGGCGGTCGAACGCTTATTCGCTACCGGTCGTAGGCGGACATTGTGGGCGGCTGCCGCTCTGGCCGAGGAACTGGGGCGCGATCGTGCCCTGCCGATGGTGTTCGATCGGCTTGGCAAGCCGCTGGTGCCGGGCTGCGAGTATCTGTTCGAACTACTCGAAGACCTGAAAGAGCCGTGGTCGCCCGATGTAGAGGCAGCCATTCGAACAGGGCTGTTCGCCGCTGACGTCGACACTGCTGAAGCGGCCGCGAAACTGGCGCTCGCACTAGCTCACCCAGGAATTCCAAAGCTCGCTGACGTGCTCGATCAGGCATATGCGTATTGGCTGAAGCATGAAGAGCCCTATCCAACAAAGGGTGGAGTTATTATCCCTACGAGCCCGCGTGCGAAGCTTGCAAAAGCTGGAGCCAGGTTGAGATTACCTTCATACGAAACCATCAAGAATTACCTTTGCGACACACGTTCAGATATCTACGACATCGGTGCCAGGCTTCTGGTTGAGCGGCTTCAACAGCCCCACGGGGAGCGACTACAGTTCTTCAATGAAGTTGAGGCAGGGGACGTGCCAGGTCGCGCCGTCGACAAGGTGCTCGCTAGCGGCGTGCGGCTCGATGTCGAAGAGCTGACCGCTGCGGAACGGCTGCTTGTGAGCCCGGACAAGGTCGTTCGGTATTGTGCGATGGCCCTGCTGAACGAGCGCTACATGGGCACCGAATGTATCCAGCAACATGCGGAAAGGATGTCTGCAGATAGTGAGCATCAGATTAGAAACAGGGCGCTATCGAAAGCGGGCGACGGTGGATCGCCGCAAGGCAGCTTGAGAGTGAGGTGAGATCCGGCCTCAGCGCGCTAGGGATCTCGCCTCGTGAGGTTTTTCCTGTATGCGAGAGGAAGTGCCATGTCTGCTATAACGCAACGGAGACCTCCAGCGTAGCCCCCGTTATGTCCGCTTTCAGGAAGCGGCAAGGCTGATCTCAATGACCGACATGAGGCGCAGAGCCGGCATTGGTTCGGGGCAGATCAGCTCGTCTTTTGTGCCCTGTGTTTCGGCTTGCCGCCGGCAAATTGCTTCAATGCATTTGCCCGCCTAGAAAGGTGCCCCCTCGGATTCACTGGTCGCTGTCACTTATTCGGACCCTGAAATTGGCTGCCGCCGCGATTTCTCTGACTTGTCGACGACAGGGAGCCCTTCCTTTCTGGCCTTGGCAAACGCTCGATCGCTCTCCAGGAACTCCGCCAGCATGAACGGGATCAGTTCCGCTACCGATTCGGACTCGCCATAGGTCTGACGATAAAGCGCCGCATAGTCCTTCAGTGCTTGGTTCATGTCTGCACTTACGGTTATGGTGATCTTCGAAGGTGTCCGATCCGGAAGTTTGCCGAGCTTCAGATTGGTCATGATGACTCCAGTCAATTCGGGTACGGCCGTAGCACAAGATCCTTGTGCACGATGACGCGCAGTGGCCAACCAGGGCGGACGGTGATCGTGGGCTGAATATTGAGGTTCTTCTCGGTGATGCGCTGGCCAGCTCGACTGACGTTCTGCTGAGCGGATTCGCGGATTGCTTTGACCAGGTCGCTTTCCTCTTCCCCGAGGCTCAGCTCCGTGCCGACCCCTAGCAACGTGGCCAGCGCAACGCCTTTGATCAGCTGCCAGGTGTGGAAATCCACCTTGTCCTCAAGCCCGGCATAGCCGGCGGTGTCCGTCGCCGGCAGATTGTCGATTTCGATCGAAGAGCCGTCGGGCAGCAGTATCCGTTGCCAGACCAGCAGCGCGCGCCTTTGTCCAAAGGCAACAACGCTGTCATATGTGCCAATCAGGCGAGAGCCTTGCGGAATGAGCAAGGTGCTGCCGGTGACTGTGTCGTGCACATTCTCGGTGACCTGTGCGACGACGAGGCCGGGCAAGTCGGAATTGATGCCAGTGATCAGGCTCGCTGCGATGACGCTGCCGGCCATCAGCTGATACGGCGAAGCCGGCGTCTGCAGTGCATGCAGATTGTAGATCCCACTTGTGTTCCGCTGGCTGACAAAATCGAGCTTGCGCTGTTGATTGTTTGGGTCGCCCTCGGCCGGTGCTACCGAAGCTGAATCGCGTGCGGCATCGGATTGTGGAGCCGTTGCCTCAAAGGGTGGACGCCCGCCCTGCCCGTTGCCGGCGGCATCCGCTTGCCGGGATCGATTTTCGATCCGGAAGAAGACTTGCGATTCGCGCGCCTCGACCGCCTGCTGTGCAAGGCGCTGCTCCTCCGCCGAAACCTCCTGGCCCGGCGCGATGCCCAGCTGGCGTTGGTGCTCAAGGATGGGGCGGCCGAGGTCGCCGGGCAGCGGTGGTCCAAGCACCGGAGGCTTGGGCTTGATCCCGGAATAGTCCTTAGGCAGCCTTTCAATTGCCTCCGCGGTTGGCTTCCGCTCGGTGTTGTAAAGCTCTTCAGCCTGCTCTTTGATGCGCAGTGCCGGTCCTTGCAGCGCCATCATGGTGACGGCTAGAACGGTCCCGGAACCAACAGCAGCAATGGCGACAATAATGCCGCGCTTGAAGCGCACAGCGCGGCGAGGCGAGGCCCGCAGCTGCAGCTGTTCTGGATCGAGTTTCGGTGGAGCATCGGAGCGGGAAGTATCCGTCATGGGCCGTCCCTCACCTGCTGGAACGCGAAAAGAGCAATATCCGCCGCGGCGCTTGCCTGCCGTCGGTCCTCGTGATGCGCACCACCTGCTGCTGCTTGGCGCCGAGGCGCAGTTCGGCCGCGGCGAAGAGGCGATCGACGATGTAATAGTTGCCCCGTACGCGGTAGTTGACGAGCTGGTTGTCCCCGTCAGCACCGACGATGAAGAGCGGCGGGGCCTCGCCCTGATCGATGCGGCGCGGAAACTCGATGTAGACCTTGCTGCCATCATCGAACGCGCGCGTCGGCCTCCAGGGCGGCATGTCGCCGGTAATCGAATAGCGGAAGCGAATATTTTCGAGAGCCACATTCGACGCCACTGGCATAGCGGCGTCGGCCTGCGCATTGCGCCGGCGTAGCGCGATGATCTGGTCCTCGCTGTAAGTCCAGGAGATGGCCGCCATGGCGGTCTTATCCGTGCTTTGAAGCTGCAGGTGATAGCTTCGCCGGTCCGTGGTGATCACCAGATTGGTGGCAAGTCCTGGCGCGAAGGGCTTCACCAGCACATGGGTGCGCTGGTCATCGCCGGAGCCACTGACGGTGTCGCCAATTACCCAGCGCACTGTGTCGCCGGCCGACACGGATTGGAGTTTCTCGCCTGACTGCAGAGCGATATCGCTGACGCGCTCCGGTGCGGCATAGAGCTGGTAGAGCGCGCCTTCGGCAAAAGGGTAAACCTGCACCGCATTCACATAGCCATATTTGGTGGGTTGCTGCGTCGCCGCCTTGTTGGCATCGGCGACACGTTCTTCAGGCGAGCGCCTGTCTTCAGCAGCCTTGCCCGGCTCGGGCTGCAACTGGCCGGGCAGCGGCAGCGGTGTCGGCACTTCCACGACCTTGACGGGCTTCTCCGGCGCCTTCTCGATTGCCGCCGGTTGGAACTTGGCAGCATCATAGGAAATCTGAGGTGGCGGCACCGGCTTCGAGGCACAGGCGGAGATGACCGCAGCCGACGTCGACAGGACCAGCGCAGTGCGGAGCGACGAGAGTCTATTTATCATTGGCGGACTCCTTTGGGGGAACGGAAGTCTGCGCGGCACTGTCGAGCTCGCGCGACCAGTCGATGGCATTGATGAAGACGCCGAGCGGGTTTTTGCGCAGCTGATCGGTATTGTTCGGCGGCCGGATCACAATGGTGAGGATCCCGGTCCAACGCGTTGTGCTGGCGAGGCTGCCGCGCTCAAAGACCTGCTCGGTCCATTTGACTTGAAAGGAGCTCTCGGACGCTCGAACCACGCTCGTCACCTGCACCGAGACGCTGCGCGTGCCGATCTTGCCGAACGGATCATTGGCCTTAGCGTACTCGTTGAGAAAGAGGGCTGCACGGTCGGTGGCAAAGTCGTAGGCCGAGAGCCAATTCTGCCGCACCAACACCGCATCGGTGGAGACGGAGCGGACATTCTGGATGAAGCGGCCGAGATGCCAGGCAATCTGGGCATCGTCGGGCTCGTAGGTTTGGATTGCCGGCGCGACAGCCCGTGTCTCACCGAAGCGGTCGACCTCGACGACATAGGGCACGACGCGGCCCTGCATCGACTGCCACAAGAGTCCACCAGAAAGCCCGATGGCCAGAGCGAGGCAGCCAAAGGCGATCAGGCGCCAGTTCCTTGCCTGCACGCGCGCAGTGCCGATGCGCTCGTCCCAAAGTTGGGCGGCCTTCTGGTATGGTGTGACGGGGTGGGGCGTCTTCCCGTAACGCTGAACAGGTCGCTTGAAGAGCATCTAGTCTTCCTTATCGTTGAGAGAGGGGTTGGCGCCGCTTCCACCCCGATCGCCATCGCGGACGGCCTGCGTGGCGGCGTGGCGATGGGCGCGCGCGGTCTGTTCGGAACGCAAGCGCCTCGCCCACGCCGGCGCGGCATTGGCACCTGACGCGGCAGGGTTTCCGGTCATTGATGCGGTCGGCGTGCCGCCCGTCGCGGTCCAGGCGGCATCGCGGCCGGCATCGGCGCTGCGCCGGAATGGTTCTGTTGCAGATCGCATTCCCCGCATCGCGGCGCCGCCAGCTGCGCCGGCAACGCCCTGCAGTCCAGCAGCTACGCCGGAGAGGCCGGACTCGGGCGATGTTGCACGCCCCATCTGCCAAGCTGTGGAAGCAGCCGATCCCATGGCCGTGCCGGCTCGAACGGCGGCGAGACCGCCGCCGGTTGCCATGCGCGCGCCGGCAAGCGCCGCACCTCCGGCAACGAGCGTTGATCCGGCGGCCGCCGCGGTGGTTCCGAGTGCGGCTCCCGCGCCAAGCTGCGGCGCGCCCGAGACAAGACCCGAGGCAATTCCCGGTCCGAAAATGCCGAGCCCAAGCAGCGCCAACGCGCCCAGTACCTGTGACATGGCCGCGGCCAAGTCCGGCTCCTTGCCTTGCAGGGCGGAAGCGAACTCGCCGAAGAGCGTGGAGCCGATGCCGACGATGACGGCAAGCACCATCACCTTAATGCCCGACGAGATCACATTGCCGAGCACGCGCTCGGCCAGAAACGCCGAGCGGTTCCAGAGCGCGAAGGGCACCAGAACAAAGCCGGCCAATGTGGTGAGTTTGAACTCCAGGATGGTGATGAAAAGCTGGATGGAAAGGATGAAGAAGGCGATGAGGACCAGGAACCAGGCGAGAAGCAGCACGAAGATGGTCAGCGCGTTGCCAAAGATCTCGGGGAAGCCGACTAGCTGGCTCGCTTGATTGAGCAGCGGCCAGGCGCCCTCGAAGCCGGCCGCGGCAATGCGGCCTGGCCGCAGGAGACTGTCGGCGGACAGATTGCCGGACGAAGCGTTGATGCCGAGCCCGGCAAAGGAGCGGTAGATAATGTCGGCAAGGCTTCTGAAATTGTTCAGGATGAACGCGAAGGCGCCGACATAGAGCACCTTTCGGACGAGCCGACCGAGAATATTGGGTTCGCCGCCGAACGCCCAGACCAGGCCCGCCAGCGTGATGTCAATGCCGATCAGGATGGTAGTGAGAAAGGCGACGTCGCCCGAAAGCAGACCGAACCCGCTGTCGATATACCGGATGAAGGTCTGCATAAAGCGATCGATGACGCCGAGGTCATTCATGTCGCCGTCTTCCTCGTTGTCTTGAAGACTGCTGATCAGTTGCCGGGATAGGCCGTACCGGAGCCCAGGAAACGCTTCGTCGTCTCGCGGGCGGCTTCCTCAGACTGCGCCTTGCGGGCAGCATCTTCGGCTTCAGCCCGGAACTGGGTCGCGAGCAGCGTCTGGATCTGCATCTGCTGCTTGGTCGAAAGCGCGATCAGCTGATTGGTGGCCTGGCTTGCCTCAAGGGCACCTGCCGCGCCCTGACTGCGGTTGACGAGATCGGTAAGCAGGTCGCCGTCGGCCCGCACGTTCTCCACGATCTGCGACTGCGCGCTCATGGTTTGGCGGAACGCCTGCATGGCGTTTTGCCAGCGCTCGCGCGCGGCGCTCGCCACATCGTTGACCTCGATTGTGGCGTCGTAGCTTTCCGGATATTGCACACGCCACTGGTTCTGAAGCTTGTCGAGATCGAAGCTCAGGCCGCTGGCCTGGGTCATCAGGCCGTCGATCCGTTGGAGCGAACCTGTGAGCTGGCCCACGGAAGAAAAATCCAGGCGCTGAAGGTGCCGCGCCATGTTCTGCAGCATCGTCGCCTGGTTCTGAAGCGACTGGATCTGGTTGTTTATCTGCTCCAGGGAACGTGCCGCTGTCAGCACGTTCTGCGCATAATTCGACGGATCGAACACGATCAGGGCGTGGGCCGGCTGGACGTAGTCGGCCATTGGTTTTGCGATCAGGGAAACGGTGATCAGGCTGGTGAGAAGGCGGCGCCGCATCATGACGATTGCTCCTTGTCTGGTTGAGGGAATTGCTGGAGAAGCTCGGCAGCCCAATCGAGGCCGCGCGCAATCAGAAACCGGGCGGCAAAGCCCTCCTGTCCGTGCTCTGACAGCACCTTGTCGATCAGGGTCTGCGTGGCCGGATCAGAGGCGCCGCAGAGCGCAAGAGCGATCGGGCCGAGCCCGAGCTCGAAGAGGCGGTTGCCGCGGCGCGACTGCAGATAATACTGGCGCTTCGGTGTGGCACGGGCGACCAATTCGATTTGCCGCTCGTTCAGGCCGAAGCACTCATAGGCTGCCCGCACCTGCGGTTCCACGGCACGGTCATTGGGAAGAAAAATGCGCTGTGGGCAGCTCTCGATGATTGCCGGCGCGATCGACGAGGTAGCGATGTCTGCAAGTGACTGCGTGGCGAAAATGACGGAGACGTTCTTCTTTCGCAGCACCTTCAGCCATTCGCGGATGCGGGCGGCAAAGAGAGGGTTGTCGAGATAGACCCACGCCTCGTCGAGCATCAGCAGCGTCGGCCGTCCGTCGAACCGCTCCTCGAGACGATGGAACAGATAGGTGAGCACCGGGAGCACAGCGCCTTGGCTGTGCATCAGCTCTTCGGTCTCGAAACACTGCACATCCGACAAAGCCAGCCGATCTTCATCGGCATCGAGCAGCCGGCCGAAGGGACCGTCGAGCGTGTAGGGCATCAACGCGGCCTTGAGCCCATTGGACTGAAGCAGAACCGACAGGCCCGTCAGCGTGCGTTCCTGCACCGGCGCAGTCGCAAGGCTGATGAGTGCCGACCAGATCGCCTCCTTTACCTCCGGCGTTACGGTGACATTCTCATGGGCGATGAGGCCGGCGATCCATTCGGCTGCCCAGCTGCGGACAGCCTGGTCACTGATATTGCGCAGCGGTTGGAAGGCAAGCGCACCGTCCGCGCCCAGAGCGTGGTGTTCTCCGCCCATGGCCAGTGTCGCCGCACGAGCCGAATTGCCCTTGTCGAAGACATAGACCTGCGCCCCGGCATAGCGTCGAAACTGCAGAGCGACTAGCGCAAGCAGAACCGACTTGCCGGCACCGGTCGGCCCAACGACCAGCATGTGGCCGACATCGCCGACGTGGGTAGAAAGCCGAAACGGTGTCGACCCGCTGGTCTCTGCGAAGAGAAGCGGCGGGGATTCGGTCCCAGTCACATTGGCGAGATGCTCGTTATCCACCGGACCGGCCCACGCCGACGACAGCGGCATGACGTGGGCAAGGTTCAGCGTGTGAATGAGCGGCTGGCGAACGTTAGCGTAGACATGACCGGGCAACGAGCCGAGCCACGCCTCGACCGCATTGATGCTTTCACGGATCGTGGTGAAGCCGAGCCCGCTGACGATGCGCTCAACCGCTCGGAGCTTTTCCGCGGCGGCCTGCCGGTGCTTGTCCCATACCGTCACCGTTGTGGTGAGATAGCCGAAGCCGACGTGATCGCCGCCCAACGCCTGAAGGGCGGCATCCGCGTCCAGGGCCTTGTTGTTGGCGTCACTATCGACGAGAGGGACGGGTTCGTTGGTCACGACCTCGCGCAGGATGGCGGCGACCGATTTGCGCTTGGCAAACCACTGACGGCGCAACCGTGTCATCGTCTTGGTGGCTTCCGTCTTGTCGAGCGGGATGAAGCGCGTCATCCAGCGATAGGCGAAATCCTGATGGTTGAGCGCGTCGAGGATCCCTGGCCGGGTGACGTTCGGGAAACCAAGGATGGTGAGGGTGCACAGATGCTGCTCACCCAGCATCGGCTCCAGGCCGCCGGTAAGCGGCGCGTCAACCAGAACACCGTCGAGATACATTGGCGTTTCCGGCATGGCGACCGGATGGCGGTAGGTCGAGATTGTGCCGTGCAGATAGGTTAGCGTCTCGGCATCATCGAGGGCGCGCACTTCCGGGATGAAGCCGGACAGCAAATCCAGGACGCGGTCGGTCTCGTCGCGAAACCACGCCAGCTCCTGGCGCCAGTCTCTAGCCCCTCCCGAGTGATGCGAGTCGATCAGTGCGCTTTCCGCCCGCGCCTGGCCATCTGGCGCCGGCATGAAGACCAAGGTCAGATGATAGCGACTCTCGAAGTGCGCGACCTTGCCCTCGAATGCCGCGCGCCGTTCCTCATCCACCAGCCATGAGGCAGCATCGGGAAAAGCCGAGCTCGGATAGCCCAGCGCTTCAACGCGCTCGGCCTCGAAAAACAACCCCCATCCGGAGCCCAACCTTCGTAGCGCATTGTTGGCTCGTGCGCAGATGCCGACCAATTCGGCTTCGGTCGCGCTTTCAAGGTCGGGGCCACGGAACCGGAAGGTTCGCTGGAAGCTACCGTCTTTATTGAGCACGATGCCGGGCGCGACCAAAGCGGCCCAGGGCAAATGATCGGCAAGCCGATCGGCTTTGCCGCGATACTCCGAAAGGTTCAGCATGCTAGCCACCCCTTCAGGCGAAGATGACGGACAAGCACGCTGGCGAAGTCCGGATCGCGGCGAGCGGCAAAGACCGCGAGCGTGTGGCCGGCGATCCAGAGCGCCAGTCCGGCGATCCACTGCTGCAGGCCAAGGCCTATTGCCGCGGCCACCGTGCCGTTGAGGATCGCCACCGCTCGCGGCGCGCCGCCCAGCAGGATCGGCTCAGTCAATGCCCTGTGAACGGGGACTTCGAAACCCTCGATATGCAGCTCTCCGGTGGCCATCAGACGAGTGCCCCGCCGCCGAAGGAGAAGAAGGAGAGAAAGAAGCTCGATGCCGCGAAGGCGATCGAAAGGCCGAAGACAATCTGGATCAGCCGGCGAAAACCGCCTGCCGTGTCACCGAAAGCAAGGGTCAGGCCGGTGGTGATGATGATGATCACCGCGACGATCTTGGCGACCGGTCCCTGCACCGACTCAAGGATCTGCTGCAGCGGCTGTTCCCAAGGCATGCCGGAGCCCGCTGCGTGGGCCGGGACGGTGAGAAGAAACGCGAGCGCGATGGACGAAAGGAAGCGAAGCTTCTTGCGCATGAGGTGACCTTTCAAAACTGCTGGAGTTGCGGAAGCGTGAGCGGGGTGACGGCGTAATCACCGGTGCTGTCGAGACCGGTGACCTCAGCGATCGCGTCAATGCGGCGTGAGGATCCGCGCCCAGCGATGAAGACGATCAGATCTACCGCATCAGCGATGAGGCGGCGGGGAACGGTGACGACGGCTTCCTGGGCGAGCTGCTCGATACGGTAGAGAGCGGAGCGCGCCGAATTGGCGTGAACCGTCGCGATGCCGCCGGGATGCCCGGTGTTCCATGCCTTCAGCATGTCCAGGGCTTCCGCGCCCCTGACTTCGCCCACGATGATGCGGTCGGGTCTGAGCCGCAGGGTCGAGCGCACGAGATCGGCGAGCGTGACCGACCCCCGCCTCGTCCTCAAGGCAACGCAATCCTTCGCCGCGCATTGCAGTTCGCGCGTGTCCTCGATCAGGATCACCCGCTCGTCGCAATCGGCGGCTTGTGCCAGCAGCGCATTGGCAAGTGTTGTCTTGCCCGACGACGTGCCGCCGGCGACCAGGATGTTGCGCCGCTCGCGGACCGCCTTCTTCAGCGCATCGGCCTGCAGCGGCAGCATGACGCGGTCGGCGACATAGTCGGCCA
Source organism: Mesorhizobium sp. M1403 (assembly GCF_040317695.1). Taxonomy (NCBI): domain Bacteria; kingdom Pseudomonadati; phylum Pseudomonadota; class Alphaproteobacteria; order Hyphomicrobiales; family Phyllobacteriaceae; genus Mesorhizobium; species Mesorhizobium sp. M1403. Next base: position 23,647 of record NZ_JAMYKY010000022.1, read on the forward strand.
ACGTGTAGAGTTTCGCCGCAGGCTTTCGGATGGCGAAGCATGGCCCCAGCACGACAGGCGGCAGCAGACCCTCGAAGCGCTCGCCCGATGGCAATTCGGCGCTGACAATCGGATTGTCAGCATGCGCCTCGGCGCGCACGTGGGAGGCGACCAGGCGGATGATGCGTTCGGCCTCAGAAGGATGCATGTGCACGCCGGTGTCGACCCGGCCTTCACCCAACCGGTCGAGCCGCAGCGCACCGTCGGGATTGACCATCACCTCAATGACGGTCGGATCGGCAAGGGCTTCGGTGATCGCCGGACCCATGGCGGTGCGCAGCATGACGCGGCGGCGATGGTCGGCTTCCGGATGAGAACTCATCCTTCCCTTCCCCTGCGATCGTCGGTGCCAAGTGACCGTTTCCCGGAAGCGATTTGGCGGCCGACCTGTTCGACGAATTTGTCGAAGCGCTCCTGGGCAATTGCTTGCGTGGCCCTGTCCGGCACCGGCGTGTGAGCATGAAGCGTGATCGAAAAGCGGATGAAGAGCGCCAGGCTCTCCAGGATCATCTCGACATCGCGCCTGACATGTCCGAGGTCGCGGGAAAGACGGTCGAGCCTCTTGCCGTAGCGCTGGTCGAGTTCATTCTCCCCACGCCGCTCGATAAAGGCCTCGACCGCGTGCGCCACAATGGCCGATTTGGTGGTCGATGGATTGCGGCTGAGGTTCTCCAGCTTCTCGCTCAACTCGGGTTCAAGCAAAAACTGGTGACGAATGCGGTTGGGCTTCATGCTGCTCGTTCCTCTGACCGGCGCTGATGCACCGGCGACGGGAACGAGCATCGTCGAGATCCTCGAAATCGCTTACGGCCGTTATTTACGCTGAGATGCGCCCGCGTATGGCGCGCCGTTCAGAAGCCGGGCACGATGTCCTTGTCGTCGCCCATTCCCTCATTGAGGCCGTACGCACGTGCTGCGGTGGAAATCCGATCCATGACGCGCTTGTCGGCGAGCGTCTCGCAGTCATCGTCTGCGGGCGTGAACAGATCGCCATGATCAGGCTCTTGGGCGACGAGGGTCCGTTCTTCGGGCAGGCCCGGATGGCGCTGCTGCTGGACACCTCCGTCTTCGATTGCCGCGCCGGCACTGTCGTCGTCGCCAGCAAGACGCCGATCCACGCCGCGCACCTGTCCGCTCCAATCGTCCGGGCGCGACGTGGGCCGATCCGCGTAGGCACCGTCGCGCAGCACCGGCGAAGGCAGCACTCGCTCCGTGAAATTCGGATCCTGGTAATAACGCAACTTCTTGGCGCGAATCGGCGGCAATCCCGAAACCAGGATTAGTTCGTCAGCCTGCGGCAACTGCATCACCTCACCCGGCGTCAGCAGGGGGCGAGCGGTCTCTTGGCGGCTTACCATGACGTGGGACAACCAGGGCGCCAACCGATGGCCGGCATAGTTACGCATCGATCTGAGTTCCGTCGCGGTACCGAGCGCGTCCGAGATGCGTTTGGCCGTGCGCTCGTCATTTGAGGAAAAGGCAATCCGCACATGGCAATTGTCGAGAATGGCGTTGTTCTCGCCATAGGCCTTGGAGATTTGGTTCAACGATTGCGCTATCAGATAAGCGCGGATGCCGTAGCCTGCCATGAAGGCGAGCGCAGTCTCGAAGAAGTCGAGCCGACCGAGCGCCGGAAATTCATCCAGCATCATCAGGAGCTGATGCTTGCGGCTCTTCTTTGGATCGCCCTCCAGGCGCTCTGTCAGCCGCCGGCCGATTTGATTGAGCACCAATCGCACCAGGGGCTTAGTGCGCGAGATATCCGACGGCGGCACGACCAGATACAGCGACATCGGTCGCTCGGCATCCACAAGGTCGGCAATGCGCCAGTCGCAGGCCGATGTTGCCGCGGCCACCGTTGGATCACGATAGAGCCCGAGAAACGACATGGCGGTCGAGAGAACGCCTGAGCGCTCGTTCTCTGACTTGTTCAGCACCTCACGAGCCGCCGAGGCCACGACCGGATGGACCTGGGGCTTGTCCACCGTGCCGAGGTGGTTGGTGGTCATCATCCGCTGCAGTGTCGCAGCGAATGAGCGTTGCGGGTCCGACAGGAAGGTGGCGACACGGGCGAGTGTCTTTTCCTCTTCGGCGTAGAGCACGTGCAAGATGGCGCCAACTAGAAGTGAATGACTGGTCTTCTCCCAATGGTTCCGCCGCTCCAGCGCGCCTTCCGGATCGACGAGAATGTCGGCGATATTCTGAACGTCGCGGACCTCATCTGGACCTTTGCGCACTTCCAGAAGCGGGTTGTACCGCGCCGATCTCGGATCGGTCGGATTGAACAAGAGACAGTGCGAGAACTTCGACCTCCAGCCAGAGGTCAGCTGCCAGTTCTCGCCTTTGATGTCGTGAATGACGGCCGAGCCGGTCCAGGAAAGAAGGGTTGGAACAACGAGTCCGACGCCCTTGCCCGAACGTGTCGGCGCAAAGGCCATGACGTGTTCCGGTCCGTCATGGCGCAGATAGCGACAATTCAGTCCGCCAAGGAAAACGCCGGCCGGCTGAAACAGCCCCGCCTTCTCGATTTCCAGCTTCATGGCCCATCGTGAGGACCCATAGGTGGTGACCAACCCCCGCTGCCGTGCGCGCCAGAGGGACCCAGCTATCGCGGCGGCACAGCCCAGGAACCCACTGGCTCCGGCAAGTATGCCAGCCTTGTCAAAGACCTCAGGCGCATAGGCGTCAAATTGGAACCACCATTCGAACAGCTTCCACGGCTGGTAGATCGGCCAGCCGACTGTCACAAACCATGGTGCGCCGAGTGACGGCTGATAGGAGAGCATGTGGGCGCACCATTGGGTTGCAGTCCACACGCCAAGAATGACAATTGCGAATACGACAGCGATCTGCCCAATCAGCAACTTCGTGGGTGTCAATGGCTTGCTCCGCTCTTCTGGCCAGACGGACCAAACATCGCGCCGAGCGATGAGAATTCGAACGGCCGCTACATGCGACTAGGTGCGATGACAAGGTTGATAGGCATTGTTCAGCTGCGAACAGCGAAAATCCGCCGCAGCAACCGATCGGCGGTGCCAGGTACGCGGTTTGGTCGCAGAAGATGTTGGGGCTTCAGGCGCGGGCACATTGAAGATGTGCTGACAGACAAACCTTTGGAGCCGACGCGTTTGTGCGAGTAGCGAGCTGAAGGGCTCGGCGAGAAGTCGTCGTTCTCAATCGGGCGACGGGGGATACATCGGCGAAGACGGCATAAGGGAGGATGGGCCAGACCGAGCCGACGGAAAGGTCGTAGCCAAGGCGGCCTTGGAGCGCATAGCGCCTGGCCGGGAGGCCGCCGCCAGCCAAGCTTACGCGGCGCGTCGTTGAGCGAGGTGAAGACCCGAACGGGCTCGACGAGGGTCCACGGCGGTCACAATGTGGTGGTGGTGATCGCAGTAGACGCGATCCGGCGAAGTTGGCCCAGCACAAAAACGATAACCGCCGGGTACTGACGGGTCTTCGCTCACCGGGAACCGGCACTGATAGAGGCCTAGCTGAATGAGGGGGACATCTCTCGAAGTTAATCTGATATTTTCAGGCATGATGGTTTCCTAGTTCATGGCAATTGCCGGCTGACGGCCGCAGTGCGACCCGTCGGGGCGAGCTTGTCTCGTTTTGGAGGGCTATGGATCACCATATGGTGTTGGTAGCACCGTCAATGAAGCCCGACGTCCTGCTTCTGAAGCCAATAGTTTGCGACTTAAGGCCACACGCGCGAACGCATTGGCAATCTACCATCGTGTCCCCGAGGCACCCGCCCGCCGGGGGTTGTCGGCGGGGGGTGGCACTGGCTTGTGGGGCCCTAGGCCCACTCGCGGCGCTCGCACTGGATCTCGGTGCGGGTTTCCCTTGTCTCATCGCCCTGTCAGCGCCTTGCAAATGAGCGAAACCAAGCTGTCGCGCGCTCGCTCGTGGAGTGCGCCTTTCGGCCGCCATGCAAGGAAATCATCAACGCTCATCCAATCAGCCGGGTTTGTGTCGGCGTCTGGCTGGCTGAATTCCACATACAGATGCAGTTCGTCCGGCACGAAGACGACCCTCCACAATCCTTTGATGTCATTGGCAAGGTTGTAGGCGAGGACGGTCATGGCGGGGCACTCCTTTCGCCGTGGAGCGTGCCTATCTCACGGGAAAATTCCATCACCAGAAGTTAGTATTGACGCTCGCGCTTTCTCAGAAATCCAACGTCCGCGTGATGCCGAAAGGTGCAGCTAGCTTTTTGTGTATCTCGATTGGGAACACGGGACCGCCGCGAAAGTTCGGTGCACGCAGCGAATCCTCCCCCTCCAGGTATTGCTGCAGATCGGTATCCCGATCGGCCCGCGCTCCCCGCAAGGGCGCGGGCCTTGGCCTGTCTCATGCCATCTACTTCGATCCGCAAGATGGAATATGATCTGGATAGAAGGACCCTCTCGGTGTGGTTCGTCGCCAGCGGTAAACGGTACGAGTTTGAGGGGGTACCGCCGGAAACCTTTGCCGCGTTCCGGGCCGCGTTCGCCAAGGGCCGCTATTTCAACGACCACATCCGCAACAATTTCCGCTACCGTCTGGTTGCGAGCGATAGCGACCCGGGATGACCTGACCTGCCGGCGGCTCAATCGTCCTGTCGCTCCAACCGGCGGTTGGTGGACGCGTTGCCGCTGTGGCGCTTAGGGTTGGTTACGGTCCGCGCTCACTTGGCAAGCCCACCCCCCGCATCCCCCCGCCTGGTGCAAAGCGTTTGATCGGTCCCGCCGTTCTGGCAGTGCGGCGGGACTTTTTTGCGGTCCAGGTGGAGCATCGGCGCGCGGGGAAGGCGCGGTGCACGCAGCACCCTTTCCTCATCCAACGTACGTCGGTGGCGCGCTGAAGGGTCTGAACGGTCTGCCGCCGGAGCTCAACTAGCTGGACTATTGCTCGACCGGAAGCGGCTCGTGCTGGGGCTCAGCGTGGTGGAAGACCTGTCCAAGATCGCGCGCGTCGAACGTTTGGCCGCAGACTGGGCAGTAGACCAAGTGCTTCGACTCGTCCTCTACCGGCCCGTCATGCGGCCTGCCCACATAGCCCGTCGCGATGTTGTCGGTTCTAATCCGGGGCAACGACAAGTGCCTTTCGTCGTTTTGGCGGCCTATATTTCTCCACCAACCGGACCTTGTCACGGTCGACCGTGACCAGCGGCCCGAGGTCGATCGTCACGGTGTCCTCGTCGATGCGCGTGACCTCGCCTTTCAGGTCGATTTGCTGGCCTCGGTTCACCTTGGTGTGGTCGATGATGGAATGTGGGAAGTCGTAACCTGGGATAGAGACGCTTACGCGGTCCTCTGTTATCCGCCTTCGAACCGTGGCAGTAATCGCCACCTGGTCACCAATGCCTATTCCCCGAGCCATGCCATGGATTCTGGTGCGGGCAGTGTCTTCTTCAAGAGGTTTCTAATATACGCCGGCCATCCTAAGGCTGACCTACGGCCAGAGTTACAAAGTTGAACTTCATCGGGGAACACTCCTTCTGTCTGCCTGTTCAATTTGCCAGGCGCATCCCGCGCATTCAGACAGGAGAAAGAAGATGAAACGCATCCTTTTGGCTTCGGCCGTGCTGGCGGTGTCGGCCGGGCTTTCCTTTGCCCAGGCGACGAGCGGAACTTCGAGCGGAACTTCGAGCGGAACCTCGACGAGCGGAACCTCGACCACGACAACCATGCCCAGCACGACGGATCAGGGCACCGGCACGACGAGCAGCGGCACCAACATGTCCGGCGATCAGGGCACCGACACGACCACCACCAGCGGCACCACGAATCCGAACTCGGCCAGGGACTGCGCGCCCGGCCAGCAGACTGGCAGCGCTCAGCAGGCTGCGCCAGGTCAGCAGGACACGACAGCCAACACCGCCGCGCCAGGCCAGGTGAAAAAGACCGACGAAGGTTGCTGATTGGCACATCGGCACAGGTTGGAATCACCAGCGTGTGGCTGGCCAGTCTCCCCCCACCATCGCCTGAACTCAACTCGGCTGGCGAGCAAGTTCCCGCCAGCTCAACGCTCTGATGCTGAAAATACTGGACCAGATCTATGCGGTCTCACCGTTAGCGCCAGCGAAGCGATGACACCGGGGCGGGACAGGCGAGGCCGCTACAGCTCCAGGCTTGCGCACGGCGTCGACGACTTCGCGCATCGAGTCGAGGACGAGCTGCCGACGATCCGCATGCGGATCAGCAACTCAGGGTCGATCGAGGGACGGCCGATCGGGCAGGCCGCACCATAATACCCAAGCGGAAAGGCCACGCCCACGCCTGGACACTGCCAGTGTATATCGGCGGGCTGCTTGCCAATGAGCTCTAGTGATGTCGAGCGCCCGCTGCGCCGATATGAGCGTGGAGGCCATGAACAGGCGTATCAAAGGCGGGGGTCCGTCGCCTCTCCTTGCTGACGGCGGGCTCCGCAAAGCGCGGTGTTGGTCGGAGACAATAGAACCTTATACCGCAATCCAACTTAGCTAGTTGTAATGTCCCCTCCTCTTTTGCAGCAGCCAGGAATGCCCTGCAGGCCTCCTCCGGCTCCATCTGACGCTCCCCCCAGTTTCTATCCATTTTTGAGTTCCTCAGCCCTCCAGGAATGCCAGAAGCGCCGCATTCACCGCGTTGCTCTCTTCGCGTTGAACCCAATGCGTCCCTTTCTCGAAAGTCTGCACGCGGCCATCGTCGCAAAGGGCGAGACTGCGCTTGGCCAGCCCGGATTCCAGAGCCTGGTCCTGCATCCCCCACATAACAAGAGTGGGCGTCGTGATCCGCTCCTTCAAGCTCGGGCGAAAGGGCAAGGCGCGATACCAGTTGAGCATGTTGGTCAGCGCCCCCGGCCGCTCCCAAGCCTGCCGATATTCTGCAATCTCCTCTTCTTCGAAGGCGCCTTCCCGGCTGGATGTCCTAAGTGCTCGTGCGAGCAAGGCGGAGCGCCGCGCACCCAAAACGGCTTCGGGCAGCAATGGGATCTGGAAGAAAACCACGTAACTGCTCCGCAGAAACTGCGTCGGAGATCGCAGGGCATGGGTCAACAGCACCTCGGGATGGGGCGCATTCAGGATGACGAGCTTGTCCAGGCGATGAGGCAACTTTGCCCCGGCGGCCCAAGCGACGATGCCGCCCCAGTCATGTCCGACGAGGTGAAACCTTCCGATGCCGAGCGCGTCGGCCAGGGCGAATACATCGCCGAGCAGCTTGGGGAGCGTGTACTCGCTGATACCCTCTGGCTTGTCGCTGGTGTTGTAGCCCCTCTGGTCGGGAACGATGACCCGATATCCGGCGGAAGCGAGCGTACCGATCTGCCGTCTCCAGCCGATCCAGAAGTCCGGGAAGCCGTGCAGGAGCATGACCGGCTTACCCAGAGCAGGCCCGGCCTGAACGACGTGAAGCCGAATGCTTCCGGCGTTGACGAACTGATGTTCAGGCGCCAGCGAGATCATGGCTGGTAACGTGGGTGTCGTTAAAGTGATCCAGCGCAATGAGGATTTAGATCAGGCTGCGTCGTCCCGACAAGATGCACGCTCAGCCGTCGCATCCCCCGCCAGATGAGCATGGGAGCCGAAGGGCCAAGTGGGGATGGCGCAGGTGTTGCTGCAGGCGGCGGATGTTTATTTGTAAGCGCAGGTCTGCACCTGCATCCTTTGGCGCTATTATACGTTTGCCCCGCGAAGAAGATGCTCCGGACCGGCAGCCATGTCGAAGAAAACAACCGAGGACGCTTACGAAGGTCAAGTGCAACTTGAGCGGCGGGCCGAACGGGAGAGCCGCGGACGCAATGCCGAATGGCCGTCAGAGATTCCCAGCCGCGGCTGGAAGGACGTGCTGTGGCGGGTCTTTGCTGAGGTAACCGAGGACCGTGTTATGCTGATCGCGGCGGGGGCTGCATTCTATCTGCTTCTTGCCCTCTTTCCAGCGCTTGCCGCGTTCGTGTCCATCTATGGTTTCGTCGCCGATCCTCAGACCATCGCTGAGCACATTGCGTTCCTTGGCGGCGTACTGCCTTCGGGAGGTCTGGATATTATCAGATCTCAGCTTGCGTCCTTGGCCGCTCAGAAGGCTGGCGCGCTCAGCTTCGGCTTCATCTTCGGCCTTGCCGTCGCACTGTGGAGCGCCAGTAACGGCATAAAGACGCTATTCGAAGCCATGAACATCGCCTACGAGGAGAGTGAAAAGCGCGGCTTCATCCATCTGAATCTCCTGGCCTTGGGCTTCACACTTGGCGCCATCCTCATTGGTATCGGCTTTATCATCTCGGTGGGGATTGTGCCGGCCGTGCTTGCGCTGCTGAACCTCGGCGGCTGGACCGAAGCCCTTGTGCGGATCTTTCGGTGGCCGATGATGCTGATCATGGTGGGCGTCGGGATCACGCTGATTTACCGCTACGGACCCAGCCGGGAAAGGGCAAAGTGGCAATGGGCGACATGGGGCGCCTTCCTCGCCGCTGTGGTCTGGATCGCAGTCTCGATAGGCTTCTCCTATTATCTTGAAAACTTCGCCAACTACAACGCCACGTATGGAGCTCTTGGGGCAGTCATCGGCTTGATGATGTGGACTTGGATTTCTGTGATTATCCTGGTTGTAGGTGCGGAGCTGAATTCCGAGATGGAGCATCAGACAGCGATGGACACCACCACAGGTGCGCAGCAGCCGATGGGTGCGCGAGGTGCCACGGTTGCCGACACGCTGGGCGGATCGGCCGATGCCGCCGACCAGCAGTCGCGTTTTGACGAGCGCAACGAGTAGCGCGCAGATCACTTTGGACGCCATGGTCAAGCGGCTGTAACCAACGCCGCGGCGCGTAGCCCAGAACGGCTCAAGGCGCTGGTCGCCCGGCTTGCCCAAGTGACTGGCGATCTCACCATCCAGAAGCAACGCAAAAGCGCCGTCGCCGATGCCGAACCCCTCGCCAGCCTCGACGAGGTCATGTTCTGCTCAAGCGTCAGAGCCGCCGACTTGAAGGTCGAGATCGCCTCGCTAGCGACGACGACCCGCTGTGGGCCTGTCTCGATTAGGTCTTCCGTTCGGTCAACGGTGTCGCCCGCGTACTCCTGATGGCCGAGTTGCCCGAGATTGGCACCCTTTCCAATAAGGCCATCGCCAAACTCGTAGGGTTGGCGCCGATCGCCAGTGACAGCGGCAGGCGCAGCGGTCGAAGACCGGTGCGCGGCGGCCGTGAAGGTCCGCGCTCCAGCCTCTCCTCGTCGCGCTCACCGTCGCCAGATATGATCCCCTCGCGCCTTCAGACAGGAAAGGAAAAGATGACCATTCGCATTGCGCCCGCCCGCAAGCTACCCATCATTCCCAATGCAAAAGCACGCGATGCGCGCCTCGAGTTCGCAAACGCAACTTGAAACCCCAGATAGTCACTCATTGGGAACCAACGGGCCTTACCTCCGTTTGCTCCTCGAATGGAGGAAACCATGAACAACCGGAATTCTGAACGGCGTCCCCCGACTGCGGTAAGAGTTGGTGACGGTACCTCGGAAGACATAGGAGCGACCGTAAGCGGCACGTTATCCAAAGCGTCCGACATAGCGCAAGGGGCAGCGGAAACCGCCAAACGGGCGGCCGTTGGTGGCGCGTCCACCGTGACCAATCAGGTGAAGGAGATGTTGGACCGTCAGGTCGGCAGCGGCGCCGAGGTGATGGGCCAACTGGCGAGTTCGACCAAGCGTGCGGCCGAGGACCTCGACGCAAACGCACCGATAGTCGCTGGGGTCGTGCGCACCTTCGCGAATAGGCTTGATGGATACGCAGACGACCTGCGAGACAGGTCCGTCGATCAGCTGGTTCTTGCAGCGTCCGATTTCGCGAGGCGCAAGCCGGGTTTGGTGTTTGGGCTGGCCGCCGTAGCGGGCTTTTTGACGTTCCGCACACTGAAGAGCGCGCCTCCCGCACCAGAGTCCATCAAGGGAAGGCGGCAGGGAGCGAACTGATCTGATGGCACCGGAACAACTGAAGAATTCGCCTCTCCCTCAAGCACTGTCGGCAGTGTTGGCGGACGTCGCGGACCTCTTTCAAAAAGAGTTGCGCCTGGCGCATGCGGAGCTGTCCGCCAACGTCTCAACGAAGCTCCAAGCAGGTGTGTGGATGTCTGCTGCTGGCGTGCTGGGAGTGGTCGCCGCTCTGCTTCTAGTGCAAGCCCTCGTACTTGGAATAGCCAGCTTAGGGATGGCCCTGCACTGGTCGTGTCTGATCGTCGCGGCCGCAACGGCCCTCGCCGCTGCTTTCGCCTACTATCGGGGCCGCGCTGATGCGCAAAAAGAACTTCTGCCGACACACTCCATAAGCCAAATAAAGCAGGATGTTGCGACAACCAAGGAGCAATTAACATGAGCCGCAATTCACAGGTCCAGGATTTTGGAACGAAAGAATGGCTTCTCAGCTCCGCTAGGAACAATCCCGAAGGCCTTCTGCTCGTCGCAGCAGGGTGCGCGCTGCTAATGCGCAGCCGCAGTTCAAGTGCCGGGCATCGCGAGCAATCCGGTGCAACCGACGGGCGCCAAAATGCTCCGCACGTACGCACCGCCAGCGGCGGGGCGTCCAAAGCGCAGGAAGAGGCTAGCGAGACAGCAGAGGCCATGCGCGACAATTTAGCCGGCATTGGGGAGAAGGTGAGTGAAACCGCAAGTCAGTACGCATCATCCGCCGCGTTATACGCAGAACGGGCCGGTCGCTCCGTATCCGAGAAGTCAGGGCGCGTGGTGCAGCAAGCCCAATCATCGTTCCAAGACACGATTGGCCGCATGGTGGAAGAACAGCCATTGGCTTTTGTTCTGGCCGGCTTCGCAGCCGGTGCCGCTATAGCTGCTGCTTTGCCGGCCAGCGATGTCGAGAGGCGCACGCTCGGCCCAGCAGGAGAGCGATTGACGGATGCTGCTGAAAAAGCTGGGGACCGCTTGAAGTCCTCGACAGCAAAGGCGGGCGAACGGCTCAAAAGCGCCGCCGAGGAACATGGGCTGAATTCGGACGGACTCAAGGAGGTCGCAAGGGACGTTGCGGGCGCCTTTGGAAGCGCCTTGTCAAAAGAGCAATCAAGTGAACCCGTGCAGCCGCCTTCGCCAAGCCCAAGTGGATCGAGCGGTTCATCCACTCCGGCCGCCAAGCTGCAACCGGGCAGCGCCACCCCTTCGGAAGGAATAACGGCCAAATCGCAGCGGTCGGGCAACGCTCGGTCGAGCAAACCTGCCCGCCCCGGTGGCAAGAGAGATTTATGATGGCCGATCCGCAACTTGAGCATCTTGAATACGAAGTTGAGGCTGCCCGGGCTAAGCTCGCCGAGGACTTGTCGACACTTCGGTCGCCAAACACGCTCTCCGAATTTACCGATGATTTGAAACACGAAGCGCTTGAGGCAAAGGATGCCCTGGTGGAGAAAGCAAGAGCCTCAATGCAATCGGTGGCGCAGGCGATTATTGACGATCTCAAGGCCAAGGCGGCTGCCAATCCGAGCGCTGCTTTGGCGATTGGGGCCGGTTTGGGGTGGCGTTTCCTCCGCCATCCGCCGATCGCAACCGCACTCGTCGGAGCGGGATTGATCAGCTTGTTGCGGACCAATTCAGCCCGGCCACCCGGCGAGCAGCAGGTTGATCACCTATCGTACGCCAAGGAGCGCCTGAAGGAGCAATCTAGCGATTTGGCGGAAAGCGTCAGTGATTTCGCTCTTGAAACGGCTGGCAAAATAAAACGCGAAGCTGCCGAGTTGACCGGCGTGGCCAAGGAAACTGTTAAAGAGAAGACAGAACGTCTGGCTGCGGGTATCCGCCATAGCGGCGTTGGGCCGCACCAGGGCGAGACTGTCGCAAAAGCATCCGCACCCTTCGATGAAGCTTCGTTAGCTGTTCAAGACGCATCGGGCAATGAGCATACCGAGGACAAACTCCTTCTGGCGGCGGCGGGTTTGGCAGTCGCCGCGGCTGTCGGCTTTGCCTATCAACGACGTCTGAATGAGCAGATGGACACCGACCGAACTGGATGAGCGTAGACAGAGGTCATTGCAGAGAAACAGTCGTCCTGAAGGCAAAGTATGATGCCGCGCTCACATTTATCGAGTCCCGACGAGTTCAGCCATCGGATTGCATATTCTGGAACCACGGACGGCGCGATGACGATGCGCACGGCGGAGAAGATCGGACAAAGCGGTCAACCCCTTCGAGCATGATGATCGTCGGCCGGTCGGTCACGGCCTTCAGCGAAACCGCCAGCGACCGGCTGAGCGGAATTCACCCCGAAAACCGTGCAAGTGCTGCCGACCCCATAACGTGAGCGCAACGGCGCGCTCTGTCCGCTGTCAGGACGAACTTTCTTCGATCCGGCTTGGCGCTGCCGGTGCCCGCGCACGCACTGCTCAGTGATCAGGGACGAGTGTTCTCGGGCATTCCGCTATCGCGACCTCGTTTCGAACGTTTTAACACGCCCCCTCAAGCTTGATCTCGCCGAGCGCTGCGCTAGACTAGCCCTTCCGATCTTGGCTAGACTAGTGCCAATGCGTATTCGACCAGGCTTGCGCAAACGAACGCTTCAACTCTCTAAGTGACGACGCCGCAATATTAGCATCGCTCGTCGTTGCAATTTCTCGAAATGCGCAGCTCGACGACCGCCTGCTAGGCGTGTTCGTTGCCCAGCGTTCACGAAGGGGGACGCGCTAGCGGACGAATCCCGATCACCCAGTTCACGGTCACTACGTTCCTACCCGATCACCGCTTGGCGCTGTCGCTGTCCGCTTCGGCCCGCGCAAGGAACTGCTCGGTCGTGGAGGGAAGACGGGATTTCAGCCAATCCGCCATCGCGACTTCCTCTCGCAGATTCTCTTCGCAAACCCGAAGAGCCTCCGTTTCGCCGAGCGATCGAGCAGCGGCAATCAGGATCGTGTAGGAGGCGATTTCCATGTGCTCGAACGTGTAGCTCGCGAGCGATCCTTTCATCACCTCGTCTCCAGCGAAGACGCCGCTCAGCGATTGCGCCATCGCCGTCAGCTTACCGCCAGCGTCCTTCATCGTGGATGAACCCTCGTCCATCTGATCGAGACAAGTCTTCAGCCGGGCAGCCTGCTGCTTCGTCTCGTCGAGGTGCTGTCGGATCCGGTCGCTCAGTTCGGGATAGTTCTCGATGCGACCCAACTGCCCGTTCAACATCGTTTCGGCCTGCTCTTCCATGGCATGGGCATCTCTAAGCCATTGGACAAACCATTCGCGGCTTTCTGACATCTCGAATCTCCTTTGCTACTTAAGGAAAAACTTTCGGAAGAAGACATTGTTCCGGAGCAAAGCCCGCCGAACGGCCCTTGACCGTCGCAGAGATCAGCGTCGTGGCGGGTCTCAATTCACCTCGCGAAAAATCCTGCAGCGATGCGTGGAAAAGGCCAAGATCGCGGAAGATCGGCGCAAGGAAAACGGCCCGTGGACGCTCGCCGCTGCGCCGCTCCATCACAAAGTCCAACTGGCACTGGCCGCTTCCTGGCCATCCGACGCGGCGACATACGGCGACATATTGAAGGTCCGCATGGCATACTGCGACCGCTGCATGTCGTTCCCGGCAAGTAAGAACGGCAAGCAGATGAAGCTACCAGCGCTCGGCGAAGCTGAAGTGGATTCTCGACGAGGCGCTGATCGCGGCCGCTGGCGCTCCGCATTGAGCCTTGTGCCTCACCGCGCCACCGCAGTCACAAGGAACGCGACGGCCTCTCCGCTCGTTGATTGCTTTTCGACTCGAGCCGCCGTCATGAGGTTCTAATATACGCCGGCCATCCTAAGGCTGACCTACGACCAGAGTTACAAAAGTTGAGCTTCTTGGGGGAACACTCTTTCTATCTGCCTGTTGGATTTGCCAGGCGCATCCCGCGCATTCAGACAGGAGAAAGAAGATGAAACGCATCCTTTTGGCTTCGGCCGTGCTGGCGGTGTCGGCCGGGCTTTCCTTTGCCCAGACGACCAGCGGAACTTCGAGCGGAACCTCGACGAGCGGAACCTCGACCACGACGACCATGCCCAGCACGACGGATCAGGGCACCGGCACGACGAGCAGCGGGACCAACATGTCCGGCGATCAGGGCACCGACACGACCACCACCAGCGGCACCACAAATCCGAACTCGGCCAGAGACTGCGCGCCCGGCCAGCAGACTGGCAGCGCTCAGCAGACGGCGCCAGGTCAGCAGGACACGGCAGCCAACACCGCCGCGCCAGGCCAGGTCAAAAAGACCGACGAAGGTTGCTGATTGGCACATCGGCAAAGGTTGGAATCACCAGCGTGTGGCTGGCTGATCTCCCCCGACCACCGCCTGAACTCAACTCGGCTGGCGAGCAAGTTCCCGCCAGCCGAGCATCAGTTTAGGAACCTTTGCGCTTGCTTGTGCTTTCAGTGGGGCACGCGTGGTTTCTTTTGCTTTCGGTCAGATAGTTATCCGTCTGCTCGCGCATCTTGCCTGAAGGGAGCTGCGGTCGCGCTCAGAGGAGAGCCGCGCTGTATTGCCGATAGCGCTAGAGCGAAGAAGCCCTACGGCAACCGGCAGTTGGACTGACACCAAGTTGGCTCCGAGAGCGTTGGGAACAGCCTGGCACGGCACGTTGCTCAGTTTGGACCTTCGCAAAGGATGCATGGAATGGCGAAAGACGTTTCTCGCGAGGAAGAGCAACGCGGCACCGGAAAGGTCCTCATCTGGGGCGCCGCGATCGCCCTTGTTCTCTTTGTTGCCCTGCTGGCCATATTCGTTCTGGGATAGTCCTGACTGCTGCAGCAGGATCTAACTTGGGTGCACGACGTTCTGAGCCTAGAGAGCTGCAGAGCCTACTTGGATCTTGAGCACCGTGGGGTTGAATGCAAGCTCCCGTGTGGTGCAAGTGACTGCTAGGCTTTCGCGGTTTTGGTGTCCTCTTCGGTTTAGATGCCGCGGGCCGACGTCACAGCAAGTGCGGCCTTCAGGCGCTGCTCCCGAAGCCGCGGTCTTTGCGTCTCGTGCCGCACGCTCAATGTCGGTCAATCCTCGTGCAGCATCCGAGGCGCGCTCGTCTCTGGCTTGTCTTTCTTTCTCGGTAGGCAACTTCCTACACTCCGATGTGCCAGCACAGTCGGCTGTCGGCACCCAACCATGGTCGCCATATCGTATTCCACGCCAACAGAAAAAACCCGCCTCGACTGCCGCTGAGCGCGCGCATCCCCGCCTCTGGAACGCTTCAAACACTTTGCTGTTGTTAAAGGCACCTGCAGGAGCCAGGCATGAGAGTATTCCAACGAATTTTGCCGCTCGCCGTGTTCGCGTTGCAACTCTTTGCCGTGCAGTCATTTGCTCAGACCGAGCAGCAAGATCTTCCGGGGCAAGGCGCATCATCGACAACCGAAGATGCCGAGGATGTCGGCGTCGACGTTTCGCTTGGCAGGCACGAAGTGAAACAGCAGATCGCACGGGAGCTTGGAATCTCCGAGGTGGAAGTGCCTCTGGCAGTTCATGTGCCTATCGAGCTCGCCAAGCGGGTCTGCGAGAAAGAGGTACTCGACGCACGCGCCAATGTGAACCGAAGCTGCACCGCGACGAAATACATCCCGGAAATTGCCGAAGCAGCACGAAATCGTCCGCAAACCTCTGCCGTTCCGGAGCAATAGTCGAAGACGAATACTATGGGATACAGAAGGGGTGCTTGGCTACTCTGGTCGATCGACAAAGCGCCCCCCGAAAGTGTGGAGCGCTTGCGCGTAAGTTTTCAGGCAGCGTCGATACCGCTTGGCTTCCCCAGAGGACGAATCAGTTTGGGGCCGTATGCTTCGACAAAAGGCGCACACCAGATTGCGAAGGCAACCTTCGACCGGTAGAGGCGGACACTGCTTGTTAGCAGCATCTTGATGATCGCCAGACTGACGAGCTTCTCTGGTCAGCATAGTAGCTTTTTGAGACTCCCCGCCCTTTTAGGTATACTTTCCCCTGACTGTCGACAATTGTTAGGGCGTCGTCAGCTGTGAGCGACCATCGCCCTTCCGCCCCGATCGGGAGACAGCGCAGATGGAAACCTCGTTCAAGAACGAACTGTTGCGGCGCCTGAGCGCACCGGATCTGACGTTGCTGCAGCCTCACCTCGAAGCCCGTCACTTGGGACTGAGGACGCACCTGGAGCAGACCTCGGTCCCGATTGACACCGTCGATTTCTTCGAGAGCGGTCTCGGGTTAATGGTGGCGAAGCTTCGGGCTGAGGTCGAGGCCGAGGTTGGCCTTATTGGCTTTGACGGTATGACCGGGGCAGCCCTGGTCATGGGTGAGGACCGGTCCCCACACGATTGCTTTGTTCAATTGAAGGCTGAAGCTATTGCTATAGACGCGCGTTGGCGGATCGTTCTTATGGGCAGCCCGAGGCGGAATACATCCGACTGATCGGGACGCCCCCGTTGCTCATGATGTCACCCGTGCTGCCCTCTCTCCCGTCGCTGACCACATTCGGGAGGTGGCGATTGGCACCTGTCAGGACGTTCTGGCAAGGGTTGTCCAACGGTATGAAACCGCAGTGGCGATCCAGGACAGGATCGTTGAACATTGCAAGGAGGTCGGATTAACACCGCAAGCAGATGAAGCTTTTTTGCAGGCCTTGTGGTTGTCGCTGGCGAAGGCCAGGACGGCCTTGGAGCGTGAGGTCCCCCCGGCACCGCTGCACCTGGCCAGCCGCTCTAGTCCTGGACAATTGCCGACCTCGTCGCGGTCAGCATGCCAGAATGTCGATGGCGGAAGCCATGAGGACCCCGATTGAATGTTCTCATTCGTTTGTGATCGGGGGTGCAAGTCAATCCGGCTCCAGCGCATGTTGGCCTCAGGAACAAACCGCCGTCGCATCCGTTCAGCATCGCGAAGGACGACACGGCTGTCCACGGCCTTTCCGGTACTGCAAAGGAGACATGACATGCTCGGTCCGCAGAGGGGGTTTTCGAAGACCATCTGAGGCTTCGCGCCGCTGGCGACATCGAGGAGGATCTTAGGTGCAACTATGCTGTGGACGTGGTCCTCTTGACCTCGAATTCGAATTTAGAGGCCATGATGCCGTCCGCCTGTCGTCCAAACGCCTGCGCGAGCAGCTGCCTCAAGGTGAGTTCAACTACATCGCAAAACAGGTCCGCGGCCCCTATACACTGCTGATCTGGTCGGCAACTTCGTCCAGGTTCGACGCCATTGGGGGCCCGAGAAGAGATCGGGAACCTTGATCAGGTGCGGGCAAAGGTCCCGTTGCGAAAAATGCGGCCGCAAGGACTCGATGACAGCGGAAACCCATCAGGCAGACGATCCTCATTCCGGAACTTCCGCAATGGAGCGCAGCCGAGATGCTCAAGCCGCTGCTGGCGCGGCGGACTGAAATCAGCGGTCAACCCGACCGTCGCTCGCTGTTGGCTGCCGGTGTGCCGTCGCCGAAGGAACAACAAGAGACTGGTCCAGTTAGAGCCATGCATGCGTCGATAGAAATGAAAGAGGAGATGACAATGGCGACAAAAAAAAGCTCTCAGGGCAGCTCCAAGGGCTTGGAAGACCTTTTCTATGATGGTCTGAAAGACATCTACTACGCCGAACGCAAGATTCTGACGGCGCTCCGGAAAATGGCAAAGGGCGCGGAGTCCGAAGAGTTGAAGGCGGCGTTCGAAAAACATCGTGACGAGACGGAAGGTCAGATCGAGCGTCTGCAGCAAGTTTTCGACGCCTTTGGCAAGAGAGCCCAAGGGAAAACGTGCCCGGCGATCGACGGCATCATCGAAGAAGGACAGGAGATTTTGGAGGAATTCGAGGAGGCTCCGGCATTGGACGCGGGTCTCGTGGCTGCAGCCCAGTCCGTCGAACATTATGAAATAGCGCGCTACGGGACTCTTGTCACATGGGCCGGGTTACTTGGCTTGAAAGACGCCGTCCCGCTACTCGAACAGACGCTCAAGGAAGAAAAAGCAACCGATGAGGCGCTCACCCGACTAGGCGAAACAGGCGTCAACGAACGGGCGATGCAACAGGCCGCATAACTTCGGATCGAATCGACGCGACCGCGGCCCCCGGCAGACGGGATTGGAGCTTGGTTGTATTCGCCAATCCAGGCACACGTGTACACCGCAGCCGCCGAGCCGTCGACGTGGTGGTGGCCGACCGGTTTCGACTAGGCCACCGGAACTGACAATGGGGGACTGCGAATGCGATTACTTGCCCACGCCTTGGGCGACAGGATGTTGGTATGAACGAGGATACCGCTCGTCGGCCCACGGCAGGCTCTTCCGGGTTCGACAGCTTTTTCATGGCTGGTTTCGAGTGTTCCTCCCACAGGCGCGCCGACGGGGCCCGTCTTGATCTGATCCGCGCGACCTCACATGACATCCATGCACATGCCGACTATCGCCGTTGTGCCGAGCTTGGGCTTCGCACGATCCGCGACGGCTTGCGCTGGCACCTGATTGAAACAGCGCCCGGAGTCTTCGACTGGTCGAGTTGGACGTCGGCGATCGAAGCAGCCCAGGCGGCCGGGGTGCAGATTATCTGGGATATCTTCCACTATGGCTCGCCAGACCATATCGACCAAGGTGGCCCGGGGTTTATCAAGGCCTACGTCCGTTTCGCCGCGGAAGCTGTTCGGGTTCATCGCTCCGCTACCGGGGTGGCTCCCCTGGTGTGCCCGATTAACGAGATTTCGTTTTTTGCATGGGCTGTGGAGGTCGGCTATTTCCCCCGCGTCGGGCCGAACAAGCGTGGATGGTTCAAACGACATCTTGTCAGGGCAGCGGTCGCCGGCGTGAGGGCCATGCGGGAGGCCGAACCCGGCTGCAGGTTCATCTGGGCTGAACCGCTGATCCATATTGCTCCTCGTGACCGTACTCACCCCGAGCGGCGGCGCGCCGAAAATGCTCGCCAGGGCCAATTCGAGGCGTATGACATGCTGATCGGGCGCGTGGAACCGGAGTTGGGCGGCAGCGAGGACGTTGTGGACGTCATCGGCCTCAACTTCTATCCGCACAACCAATGGTACTTGAATGGCCCAACGATACCGATGGGGCACCACGAATACCGTGCACTTTCGGAATTGCTGGTCGAGGTCGCCGAACGATACAAGAAGCCGATGTTCATCGCCGAGACCGGCGCCGAAGGTTCAGGCCGGCCAGCCTGGCTTCACTACGTTTGCGACGAAGTGCGCGATGCGACGAGCCTCGGTGCACCTGTTCAGGGTATATGCCTGTACCCGGTGACGGCCTACCCAGGTTGGGACAATTCGCGCCACGCCGAAGTCGGCTTGTTCTCCACCATTCATGCGGACGGCTCGCGCACTGTTCGCAAGCCACTTGCGGACGAGTTGGAGCGCCAGCGCCAATCGTTCTTGGCGTTTGAGGAACAACAAGCAAGCGCGCTATAGCCTCGCTGATACGAACAGTGCGCGCTTTTCAGCTGCATCAACAGCACAGCATATCTAGAGCTGTTCGCCGAGAAGCCGAGAAACATCGTTGGTCTCTTTGGCCGTGGGTCGCCCGACGCCGGTCAGGCCGGCGCATCATTCACTCGGCCGCCTCGCGCTGCGTCGGCGTGACGAGCATCCCGTTTGCTGGCAGGCGTGTCTGAATGCGCCCGAACGTAGCCAATGCCTGGCCGACCACCTGATCCATATTGTAATAGCGATATGTTGCAAGACGTCCGACGAACCAGACCTCCGGGCACGCCGCGGCCAAAGCTTCGTATCGTTTGTACAAAGCCTCGTTTTCGGCCCGCGGCACCGGGTAATAAGGATCTCCGACGTCGGTGGGGTATTCGTAGGTGAGGCTGGTCTTCGGACTCTGCTGACCGGTCAGATGCTTGTACTCGGTGATCCGTGTGTATTTTTCCGTCTGCGGATAGTTGACGACGGCGACCGGTTGAAACTGCTCGCAATCAAGCGTCGTGTGCTCAAAGCGCAGCGAACGGTAGGGCAAGCGACCAAGCTTCCAGTCGAAATACTCGTCGATCGGACCGGTATAGATCATCTGCTGGAAGGGGATCTTGTCGCGAATTTCGCGGTAGTCGGTCTGCAGCATGATCTTGATCTTGGGACTATCCAGCATGCGCTGAAACATGCGCGTATACCCGCCTGCCGGCATGTTCTGGAAGCTGTCGCCAAAATACCGATCGTCGCGATCGGTCCGGGTCGGGACTCGCGCCGTCACTGACTTGCTCAACTGGGAAGGGTCGACACCCCACTGCTTCCTCGTGTAGCCGCGGAAGAATTTCTCGTAGAGCTCTCTGCCTACTGTGCTCACCACGACGTCCTCGGCGGTGCGGACTTCTTTGACCGTTTCGCGTCGGAAAGCGAAGAAGTCCTGCAGCTGCTCGGACGTCAATTCAAGGCCGTAGAGGCGGTTTATGGTGTCGAGATTAATCGGTATCGGCAGCAGCTGTCCATCGACAAGCGACAGCACGCGATGTTCGTAAGGCCGCCATTGCGTGAATTGCGACAGATAGTCGACGATCGATTGGGCGTTGGTGTGAAAGATGTGAGGCCCGTAACGGTGAATTAGTATTCCCGCCTCGTCGTAGCAGTCATAGGCATTGCCGCCGACGTGATTTCGTCGGTCTATGATCAGGACGCTTTCCTGCCGTTGCGATGCGATACGCTCGGCCAGCACACTGCCGGCGAAACCGGCCCCTACGATCAACCAGTCGAACACGCTCACGCCCTCCTCAGGAATGGGACGACGCTCTTCATCGCATGGGCGCGCTCGATGTGGGCAGCCATCGCGCTCCAGGTCTTCTCCCAGGACATGTCGGCGAGGTAGGCGTCGGCCTTCTTCACCAGGAAATCGCGGGGGTGGGCCAGGATCGAGCGAAGCTTGGCCTCGATGTCCTCCGCCTCGACAATCTCGACAAGGCCTTCGACGCCGTAGGTACGCACAACGTCGACGATCGCCGTGGACAACACCGGCAGTCCTGCCGCAAGAAACTCGGGAGTCTTGGTCGGGCTGATGTAGCGGGTCGCTTCGTTGAGCGCGAACGGCATCCAGCCGACACTCCAATGCCGGAGGTAGCGTGGCAGGTCGGCATAGGACTTGCCGCCCAGCCAATGCAGGTTGCTTGCCGTGGGCAGCCTCGCCGGATCGATCTTGACCACAGGGCCGAGCATGACGAATTGCACGTCCGGCATTGCTGCAGCCGTCTCCGCTACCAATTCGACGTCGAGCCGCTCGTCAATGACCCCGAAATACCCCACTCTCGGGTGAGGTATGTTGGCCTGGTCGAGTGGGTCCTCACCCGGCTCTCTCGCCTGATGGAAATGTGCAACGTCGATGCTGCTTGGAAAAGCAAAGATCGAACGATGCAGGCTTCGCTTGGCCTCGTAAAGGCTCTGCCCGCCCGTGAAGACGACATCGGCACGTTGCAACAGCGCCTTTTCCAACTGCGTCAACTCTGCGGGAGCGTCTTTGAACGCGGAGAGTTCATCCATGCAGTCGTAGACGCAGACGTCACAGGCGAGATGATCGCTGAAGCGTAGCGCCATGGGCGTGTAATACCAGGTCGTCAATCGGTCATGCGGCGTGGAGGCGAGGATCTGATCGACGAACCTGCGCTGGATTGCGTCCGCCCTGGTCGCGGAAGTACCAACTGGGATCAGCGGCGTCACTATTCTGATCTTGGGGGTAATATTGTGCACCCGCATCGAAGGGTGGCGCCTCTCATCGAAGATCGGCTCTTCGAAGTAAATTAGCTGTTGCTGTTTTGACGCCAGGGTCAGAATGTGTTGTGGTCTCTGATATACGAAGTTCCATCGGAGGTGGGAAAAGCAAATTAAAATAGACGGTTGTACAGGGTTTTTTGGTGTTTTGGCCCGGCCCGCCGCCATTTCCATGTAGATTATCCTTTGATATAGTTACAAAATGCCTCGACTAACAAAAGTCAATCGAGGCAGCTTTGACATGAAGTTCGCAGCCTTCTATATAACTTCCATCCCGATAAGTTGTTCCATAGCTCCAAACTGTCTCGGGCGAGACCAGCCGTCCGCTCCACTTGCGACGGCTCAACAGAGAAGGGGCGAGCCGGCCGCCCTCATTCGATCCACATGATGAAGCCCCTCGCGTCAGGTCGGGCTCCCCAAATGTGGCCCTTTGCCACAGAGCGGTTCAAATCCTTCAATCGTTCAACAACCGTTCATCAGCGGAGCTATAAATACGCTTGGAATCGATTCATCTGAGTCGCGCCGGTGGTTCATTTGAATGGAGACCGAGACGAATCGAGGGATGGCTGGCGAATGAAGATCGACTTTGAAACCAACGTCTTTCCATTGTTTCACCCGCAGGCCGTGGATGATCTGAAGGACCCTTGTCCGGTGTTCGACGGCACGCTCTGGCACGTCTTCGGCTCCAGCGGCACCGTCACAACAGAGAGCTGGAAAATCCTCCACGCCACAGCGCCGGATCTTTATGGACCCTGGACAGAGCACGAGGCGATCGTTTTGCCGGTAACCGGATCTGGCATTGCGGCGCCCGGCGTCATTCATGAGTGCGGCGTCTTCCACATGTTTATCCAGACCGAATTCATGAAGTCCGGCGGACGTTGCGAGCACGCGGTGTCCAATGACGGCTTTCATTGGGTGGTGCTCAATCCGGCGATATTGTCGCTGCCCGACACCGATGAGGATGGCATCTACGATCCCCACCCCGCAATCGTCGGAGGCAAGCGCTATATCGTCTATTCAGGCATGCCCAAATTCACCAGGGTGCCCCAGCCTGATGTCTATCTGGCGCGCAGCCAATCCGATTCCTGGTTCGGGCCATGGAAACGTCTCGGCAAGATACTCGATCATCTCGACGTGCCACATCACAATGCGCGCGAGCACCCCGATTACGAATGGGGGATCGAAGGCGCGCAGCTCGTCGAGCTGCCGGACGGTCGTGTGCTTCTCAACGCCACCTGCTTCCTCCCCGAAGGTCCGCGCGGCAGCCGGCAGCGCGTCTTCTTCGCCATCGCCGATGACGTCAAGGGTCCCTACGTTTCCGTTGGCCCCGTTCTCGACCCTGGTGAGCCCGGCGAGAATGGCCATTCGACGGTGATGATCGACGGCCGGCAACTGACCTTGTTCTACCAGAGCAGGCGTGAGGCTACGAACCATCGCTGGCGGTTCGGGTTGGCTAAGTGTGACCTGGATCGGCATATACTTTCGAGAGTTGCCTAGATGGTAAGTTCCGGCATTTGCCGGAACGGAGGATGCTCTGGCTGTTGGTTGGTGGGACGGATCCCTTTGTACTGGTGATTGAGGGTAGCAGGGGATTCGCAGCCAGTGGGCAAAGCTTGCGACGAGGGATCTATACACGTCAGCCAAGCCGGTCGCCTCATGGACCGCGGTGCCAGCTGCAAGCCTAGCCTAGCATGAACTGTAACTGAGCGCAGCAACGCGGCCAGTCGATTCACGCGGTTTTGATCCTGAGCACAATGTCCTGATCGTAATTTCCAAAGCCCTTGCCGAAAATATTGATCCCGCCGGGGCGCTTGGCATCGTCCTTGACGCCGATACGGACGCGGATTGAATGATGGCTCTTCAGATCGAGTGCGGCGAGGCCGGTTTCGGAAATCCTGAGGCCGTCGACATAGGCGCCGTCATTGGCAATTCGCCAGTTCTTCAGCTTACCGTATTGCGAGCCCTTGAGCTTCCACCAGGAGGGCGTGAAGACGCCGCGCTTGTCACCGAAATCCCCCGGCGACGTCCAGGTGCCGACATCGACGCCATTGATCGTCAGCGTGATGTCCGACGGCCAATCGGCGCTGGTGCCCGGCACTTCCGAAGACAGCTCTATCGCCACTTCGAGTTCGGTGATCTCGGCATTAGCGAGCTTGGCATTATTGGGAAACTGGTATTCGACAAAACCGCGGGTGAACCATAGAAGCCCGGCTTTCATGCGGTCCGGATCGAGGAAAGTGTTCGGCACATCGAGCAGACCGATTATGCCGTCCGGCGAACAAAGGCCGCAGGGCGCGGTAACCTCGAAGCCGGTATAAAGCCCGATCGGCATCGACACTTCGATCGCGTCGTTCTTGACCGCACGATATTCGCTCTTGAACACGACGAGCACTTTTTCGGCGGTCGGATAGCAGATTTTCCGGTTGCCTTTCTTCGCTCTCTCGGTGCGGATCAGCCCCGCATCCTCCAGCACCTGGATGTTGGTCGAGACGGTCGACTGCGGTAGCGACAGCACGGCGGCGATTTCGTTGACATTCATCGGCCCCTTCTCATGCAGCAGTTTCAGCATCGAAATCCGCGCCGAGGAGGCAAGCCCCTTGAGCACGGCAATGCCTTCCTCAGGTTCAATCACCAGAAAATTGCGACTCATGAAATCGCCAGTCTATGCTCGTGACAGAGGTTATGGCTTCGCTCATTGCAACGGCGCTGACCGAAACGCCGAGCCGTTGATTTGGTTACATTAAGCCCTCGACCGTCAGTATGCATCGCAAGCCGTACCCGCAAGGATGGTGCGACATGTCTACATTTGTTCTCCGACCGCCAGCTCCTTGTAGTGCGGGGGTGCTTGTCAGTCCGTGGCCTCGATTTGCAGACGACTAGATACTGGCAGCCACAAAGAGAGGCAGAAGCCGAACACGGAATTGGGGCCGTTCCCCTGGCCAAATCCCCAAGATACGGGACCTCGACGTCGATGTTAGCCGAACCGGCGCGGATGGATGCACAGGATGCGGTTCGCTGAAGTGCGTGCCGCCGTGAAGTAAATCATCGGATTCGCCACCCGATAGAGTCGGGACGGGGTTCTACCTATTGCTTTTGAGCATGATCTTTTCCGAAAATCGCGATTCCACTTCTTCGGGATCGCGCCAGTGCCGGCCTACTTCACTGCTGGCCGCGGCAGCGACCCTGTCCACCATGGCGAGAACAGCTAGCGGTGCGGTGTGGTGGACCATGTGGCCGGCCTGCGGGATGATATCGACAAAGGAACCAGGAATCTCCGATTGTAGTCTAAGAGCCTCGGCTTTCGCATCGAACAACCGGTCGCCGGCCCCGGCAATAATGCCGGCAGGCATCAACAGATCATTGTAGCGGGTGAAGCGGCCGCCGGCCAGCGCGTCGGCCAGCATCAATCCCGATTCGGCCGCGATCGACCGCAGCTGTGAGGCCAGCTGGCGATGTCCTTTGCCGACGAAGCAAACCCCGCAGAGACGATGCCGGGGCGAAATAC
Source organism: Mesorhizobium sp. M1403 (assembly GCF_040317695.1). NCBI lineage: Bacteria > Pseudomonadati > Pseudomonadota > Alphaproteobacteria > Hyphomicrobiales > Phyllobacteriaceae > Mesorhizobium > Mesorhizobium sp. M1403. The sequence goes on from NZ_JAMYKY010000022.1 coordinate 48,813, forward strand.
TTGCCCATGGCGAGCGGCCAGGTGAGCAGCACAAGCAGCGGCAGCAAAATGTGGGGGAAAACACCACCGGCGACAGGCAAGGGTGGCAGCCCGCCAGTGCAAGGCCCAGGCGCGGCGGCACCGATGAAGACTTCCGATCGAATCGTCGTCCGATCGAGCTCATCGACTCGCCCGCCTGCCATCGAACCCAAACTCAGGCCGCTGAGCGGCCGAGTAGTAGATGCGACTTCGCTGCTTCATGGCTCACACTCCACTTTCAGAAAAGAGCGTGTGTTGCTGCGATCCGTTGAATCCGCCACCCAAAGCGGACGCGCCGCGAACGCGGCTGCTAGGCAGGCCGAAGCCTGTGCAAGTACAGCTGTGCGTCACAAGCCAAGTGAACCAAGAAGCTGCACGAACCGCGGGTGATCGCGAATGGCGTCGAAATCGACTTCGTGACGGATTCGTTCCAATACGTTCTGACTCATGCTTCCTCCGACGGCTCTTTCCAGGTACCGCACCGCTGCTCCACTTCCCCGAGCACGGAATACATGCAAGCGGCGTTGTACTGCGTCACGAAGTCGTCCGGATCGATCGCCAGCGCTCTGGCCAGCCAGGAACGCGCCCTTCTTCCGCTCACCGATATACGCGAGCGCGAGGGCGCCGCGATGCAGCGGTGCCGCATTTTCAGGATGGCGGCCAGTTGCGCGTTCGGCGCGCTCGAACCAGATCCTTGGTTCCCGAGCGGATGAAGGCGATCGCGCAGGAGCGTCCCCGAGTGTAGAGTTGCCACCCCGGATCTCGCCTTGGCCGGCTGCATTCCTGGCTGTGTCTCCTAGGATACATTGTCGAGCAGGGTCGACTCATCCAAGCCTTGTCTCGGCTCAGGCGGCCATTCACCATTCGGCGTCATCTCGTTGACTGCCTCGGGTAGATCCCGCGCAATCCTTCTGATTAGCTCCTCGCGCGAAAGGCCCGTCTGCATCGAAATGGACGTGAGTGTACCTTCGTCCATTGCCGCTTCGACGTCCCTTGGCTCGATCGGTTGGTTTGGCCCGCTGCCAACCCACGAGTCGACCTTCGATCCTGCCCCCACCTCCCTGAACCGGTCGAGGATCTCACCAAGGTCAGCCCTCGACACGCCATTCGTTATCTGAGCCAGAATTCTGCGTTGCGGGTCGTTTGGGTTAAGATACCCCGCTCCCGGAATCAATTCACAGAGCTTGTCGCGATTTTGGTATGCCAGAACGCCAAGCATCGCGATCGCCAATCTTCCCAGATTTGCCATTTGGTCTCCTCCACGGTTTGGCCGATGAGCGAAACGAAGCCAAGTCTTGGCGGATGCCGACGCGTGTGGGCTCGAACAACTTCTTGCCGGTCGGCTCACCGGCGGAGAGGACGCGTCCTTCGGGGTACTCGTTTTCCATCTGACGTCTTCTCCTGACGCAGAACTTCGGGGCGCTTGGCCGCAGTCGCCCTGCGCCGATCGAACGACCTAACCGGCGCTTCTCGGGTTTGTTCCGCTTGTCAGAGTTTGTGACGATGGGGCGCGATCGGACGGTAACTCTACCGGCTCGAGAGATGGAGTCTGCGCAACTTGACCATATTCAGAACGACGGCGGCTCGGTTAGTCTCAGCCATCTTGGACTGCCGCCGGCTCGCGCACAAATTTCAATTTCGGCGGGACGGCGAACACCCTGAACCGCTCAGCCAGGCTGTCAAGAGCGTGACGCATTCCCACTCCCGCAGCAGCCGCACCGTGTCCACTGATGACTATCTGCGGGTTCAGGGCAGCCAAGTGCTTCACGGATCTTTCCGCCGCATCCCAGTCCGGCGTGAAGTAGCGCGGCGGACCGTGCATCTCGAGACCCTGGACGGCGACTTCATAGACTGACTCCTGACCGGTGGTGATGAAAGCGTCCCCTACGATCAGCGAACGGTCCTTCTCGCGCCAGAGCGAGATATGCCCAGGGGCGTGCCCGGGTGTGTGTAACCATCGCCATCCGGGCATTCCGGGGATCGATCCGTCGGCAGGTAAGAGTTCCAAACGGTTGCCAAGGTCAATTGGCCCGCGTGGAAAAAGCGGCGACAGCAGTGCCATCAGTCCACCCCCGACCCAGGGATCGGGTGGCGGATAGGATGCGGTTCCGTCCAAATAGGGGCGCTCGAGTGGATGCGCGAAGACAGGCACGTCCCATTTATTTGCGAGGTCTAGAACCGTTCCCACATGGTCGAAATGGCCGTGGGTCAGGATGATCGCGGCCGGCCGTGCGTTCGTGCCAAACCGCCTTTCCGCGACCGCAAGAATGCTGCTGCGGGACGTCGGCAACCCCGTATCGATCAGCACCCAGTTCCGATTTCCGCTGCCGGGTGCGCCGCAGAACACGACATTGACGATGGCTAGCCGCAAGTAACCCAAGTCCGGTGCGATGCTCCAAGCGCCGTCGCCACGATCCTCGCGCCTAGCGTGGTCGATCTCGGAAAGTCGAATCTGAACGGTCATGTGATCCCGTGCCTCTTTTGTTGCTGAGCAGCCGCCGATCGGCGGCGGTGGTACATCGCCCCGAACTTGGCACGGCCCTCCTTGTTCCTCCTTCGCCACCCAGCTCCGGACAGTCCACCACAGGAACAAAGGCTCGACCAAATCGGTTCGGCATTACCCGGTCACGCCAGGACGAGCTGGACTGAGCAACGAAGATGGCGCGCGCCCCATTGGATGCGGTATTTCGCCAACGCGGTTCCCGGTCCTAACAAGGCGGCCGAGTTCGAAGGCGACTGCTGAAAGAAGACGTCGAATGAGCGAAGTGGGGCGTATGGACGAGCACCAGGTGGAGGCTCCGGTTCCGCAAGCTTCGCCTATGACTGGTCAAGTTGGGCGCCAATGGTCGAGGCGGCCCGATCGGCAGGTGTCCAGGTTATCTGGGACATCTTCCATTACGGATCTCCAGACCATGTCGATCAGGGATCGCTGCATTTCATCGATGCCTATGCCTCGTTCGCGGCAGAAGCCGTGAGGGTACAGCGTTCGATCGCCGGAACACCGCCTCTGTTGTGTCCCATCAACTAGATCTCCTTTTTCGCATGGGCTGTTGAGGTCGGCTATTTCCCGCGTGGGGCCGAACAAACGTGCTGGTTCAAGCGGCATCTCGTGAAGGCTGCCATCGCGGGTGTTCGTGCAATGCGGGAGATCGACCCCGCCTGCAGATTTGTCTGGGCCGAGCCCCTTATCCAAATCGCTCCTCGTGACCGGACCCGCAGCGAACGAGGTCGGGCCGAAAACGCCCGTCAGGGGCAGTTCGAAGCTTACGACATGTTGCTGGGCCGCGTCGAACCTGAGTTGGGCGGGAGCGAAGATGTTGTCGATTGTCGTGGGCCTGAATTTCTAACCGCACGATCAATGGTAAATAAACGGGCCGACGATATCGATGGGACACCATGAGTACCGCGCTTTGTCGGAAATGTTGCTCGAGGTTGCTCATCGGTACGGTAAGCCGATGTTCATTGCCGAGACCGGCTCAGAGGGATCCGGCGGGCCGGCTTGGCTCCACTATGTATGCCGCGACGAGGTGCGTGCCGCTATGGGTGTCGGAGCATCGATTCGAGGGTATTTGCCTGTACCCGATAACGGCCTACCCGGGCTGGGACAATTCGCGTCATGCAGAGGTGGGGTTATTTTCGGCCATCCAGCCGAATGGCACACGCCGCCTCCGTCAGCCCGTCGCGGACGAACTGGTGCATCAGCAAGATCTGTTCACGGCAAACCGGACGCGCTGATTGTGTTGCGACACACCGCAAGGGCGAGCACCGAAGACCAGGGCAAATTACGGTGTATTCCTCAGCCAAAATCGGCGCCACGCGATGCCAAGTGGCATGGGTGCGAGGATGACCGTGCAGCATCAGGAAGCGGTGGCCCCTTCCACCAACCCGCACTCTGAGCGTCGCTTCCGGAAGTTTGATCTGCTCCAGCGAGAAACCTTCAAACATGCAACTCCCTCCATTCGCAACATTTGCCAAACATGTAAACGGAGAGGCAGTTCAATGTCGGCTTCCGCGGGATCTGAACTTGCCTCGTATTCCGCGAAGAGGTCGTGAGCCGAACGGCGGCTTACTGGTCCCTCGGCAATAACCGGACGGACAGCAAACGGCCCCCAAAAAGCCGCCAGGCGGCGACGCGCCTGATATCGCACTTCGAGATCAACTCTGCCGTTTCCTGTTAGCCGAAGTTGCAAACGGCCCCGCTCACAATCGTGGTTGCGCCTTTGGGCATCTGGTTCAGACCGCTGGCGGATTAGAACTCTGTTGGCTTTGCGATGGGCTCATCGCTGCCGACAATCGGTGACCTATATAAAGGGGCATGTCCACGCGCCGAAAAATCAATGCAACAGCGAAGCTGATTGGAGAGTGGCCTTTAACCCCGGCTGCAACGTTTGGATCGTCCGTCAGAGCGAGGGGTATTTTTCTCGAAATACGCGCCCGCCTTCCAACGGAGTTCAGGAAATTGCTCAATATCGAGTCCCGCGTGCTTACCCTGCGCCTGTCTGAGGGCGCCGAGAACGATGTGCAGGTGGTATTCGGGATCGTATCCAAAGCACTGCAGAATATCGAAGACCTGCCCGTAATCCCCCGTGAAATCGAGGACATTCTGACGATCTCGACGGCCGAACGGCACCGCTGGCTGAAAGATGGTCGCTTGCAGAGCGCCGGGACGAAAACGGTGAAACTCCGCGGGCGGGCAAGGAACATCACCTTTCACGTGTTCGACCCGCAGCACGTGGAGGATGTGCTTGACCGCGACCTGGTTACGGTCTGGCGCGAACAGGACGCAGCGACAGCTGCAGAGAATAGGCGGCGAGCCGCAGGGAAGGCCGCTATGAAACGCGCTCAAAGAAGCGGTCGCGGAACTGCAGCTTCAGCTGGCTACGGCCCCGATGAGAACGCGCACTCCAGTTTGCGCGGCTGGGAAGATTTTGAGAATGACGGACTCCTGCGCTGATAGGCCGGGCGCACAAGCAGGTTAGGACGTTTGCCTGCGCCGTGCGAGATGCGCAAGGAGGGCCGTCAAACGCATCGCGTTCAGGACCCGCTTCGCAGGAACACCGCCCTTGCGCGCCATCTCGACACCCCAATGCATGTGGTCGAGCTCGCGGATCGAATGAGCGTCCGGATTGATGCTGAAGATGCAGCCCTGATCGAGTGCCTTTTGATGCCAGCGCCAGTCGAGGTCGAGTCGCCACGGATGTGCGTTGATTTCGACAGCGACGCCGTGTTTCGCACACGCTTTGAGGACTTTGTCGACGTCGAGGTCATAACCGGGCCGGCGCAACAGCTGGCGACCGGTCATGTGCCCGATGATTGTCGTCCGAGGATTTCCGATCGCCTCAATGATACGCTCCGTCTGTTCCTTCTTGGTCAACTTGAAGCGGCTGTGCACGCTCGCGACGACGAAATCGAACTGCTCCAAGATATGATTCGGGTAATCGAGCGAGCCATCCGCCAGGATGTCCGCCTCGATGCCCTTCAGTATGCGAAATTTTCCATTGTATGCCTTGTTCAGCCGGTCAGCTTCGCGGTGCTGTTCAGCAATCTCCTGCACCGAAAGGCCGCCTGCGTAGTGAGCGGACTGCGAATGATCGGCGACACCATAGTATTCGAAACCGCGCCTACGCGTGGCTTCAGCCATTGCCTCAAGCGTTTCGGTGCCATCGGATGCGGTCGTGTGAGAATGCAGGATGCCATGCAGATCTTCATCCCGAATGAGGGCGGCTAGCTTCTGCTTTGCCGCTCGCTCAATCTCGTCCCTGCCTTCGCGCAATTCAGGCTCGATAAACTGCAAGTCTAAAGCTTGGTAGATTTCTTCTTCTGTCGCTGACGCGATCAGCTTTCTCCCGCGATGAAGCCCGTCGGCGTTTAGGGTGAATCCCTTGTCGGCCGCGAACGTCTTCAGTTGCTCAAGGTGGTCTGCCGAACCGGTTGCTTCGAGCAGGCTCGCGCCAAAGTGCTTCCTGTCCGTGACAACAAGCCTGAGGGTCATATCCTCGATTCCAGTCGACTTTCTGCCCTGCGCTACCAGGGCGAAGTCGGAAACGAGCTCGCAACCGCGTCGGAAGTCACCTGCAATTTCCACGCGCGAAAACTCTGGATGCTGTTGCTTTACCGATATGACCGCATGGTCGAGAAGAGCGGCGGCCTTGTGCAGGTGAAGTTGCGTTTCGCCGCTTCGCACAATGGCCAGGTTCTGCAGCAGCTTTGTCTGAAGCGCGGCGCCGAGGCCTTTGACTGGGCGGATGCGGTCTTCTCTCGCTGCGGCCTCGAGCTCCGCCAGCGAGTTCACGCCGAGCGCCTGATGAAGCTTCAGTATCTTATCGGGACGAAGCCCGGGTATGGCAAACAGCTCCATCACGCCCGCTGGAACATCCTCGCGCAGCTTCTCAAGGCTTGGGTGCGTGCCGGTTTGGTAAAGCTTGGTCACGATGTCTGCGATCGCGTCACCGATCCCCGGGATCTTGGTGAGGGCGCCGGCGGCGATGATCCGATCAAGCGGCTGCGACAGCGCCATCAGACTGTCTGCCGCGCGCAAGTATGCCTTTGTGCGATAGGGATTGTCGCCGCGCATAGACGCCCGTTGCGCGTATTCCCTTAAAAGACTGGCGACGGTCCTAGGATCGATTTTTGCCATGGCTTCAGCCAAACGAGACCGATCTCCGCAGGTTCCAATCAGGCAAGGCCGTGAGCGCCGCGTTGCCCTTTGAATCCCGGCTTTACTGCCTCTTCCCGCGTCGGACGCTACAGATTGGGCAAGGATTGGTCAGCGCGACCCCATCCAGCCAGAGTTTTGGAGACTGCGCGTTTCTTTAATTCAGGAGCATCGCCCACATGGAAATGAGAGGGCGCGTCTATTGTCTTCATCTCCGCCCACGTGATCGGTGCCGCGACAGGAGCGCCCGGACGTGATCTCGCGCTGTAAGGCATGATCGCGGTCGCCCCGCGCTGATTGCGTAGATAGTCCACAAAGATGCGACCCTTGCGGCGCGCCTTTGACAACACGGCCGTGAAATGGGCCGGATCGCTCTGGGCGACCGCCTGCGCCAGGCGAGACGCGAAGTCCTTCACCTCTGGCCACTCGGCGCCAGGGGTGAGCGGCGCGATGACGTGCACTCCTTTGCCTCCCGTCAGCATCGGGAAAGTCGTAAGTCCCAGCGATTTAAGGATTGCGCGGAACTGAAAGGCAGCGGCGCGGACGGCCTCAAAATCGAGATCTTCATCGGGGTCGAGGTCGAACACGAGGCGGTCGGCCTTTTCGACATCCTCGATCCGAGCCCCCCATCCATGCAGCTCGATCGTTCCCATCTGGACGCAAGTCATGAGTCCGTCGGCATCGTCGACATAGAGATATGGTTCCTCGTGCCCGTCCTTCTCCGTGATGCCGACGTGGTGGACTTTGTCGCCAAAGCTGCCGGCGTCGTGTTTTTGGAAGAAGCACTTCTTCGCGCGGCCCTGTGGGCATCGAACCAGACTGATCGGCCGGCTGCCAACCCAAGGAAGCATGATCGCCGCGACCGCTGCGTAATAGTCGGCAAGCTGTCCCTTGGTGATGTTGGACTCCGGATAGATGACGCGGTCACGGTTACTTATCGCGATGGCGGTTGTCGCAGACGCGGCGAGATCGGCTGCATGACGTTCCGTCTCGAGCACGACCGCCTCCGGCTTCTTGTCTTCACGGAGACCAAGATAGCTCGGATGTCGTAACGTCCCTTCATTTGTCATTTCGGTGAAGGCAATCTCAGCGACCAGTTTCGGACGGAGCCAGTGTGCGCCGCGCACTTCGGCGCGTGGTGCGTCGACGGTGGCGGCCTTCTGCTCGAGCGGCGCCATGATCTTCAAGAGACGAAGAAGTTCAGCGGTATCGAAGCCGGTGCCGACTTTCCCGGCGTAACGCAGCTTGCCGCGGTCATGAACGCCAAGGATCAAGGACCGAAACGCGCGGACCTTGTCGGACGGCGTCCAGCCGACAATCACAAATTCCTGCCGCCTGATGCATTTGATCTTCAGCCAGCTTGCGCCGCGGGCCGCCACATAACTCGAATCCGCGAGCTTTGAGATGACGCCCTCAAGGCCGGCAGCGCAGAAGCGATCGAGCAGCTCTTCTCCGCGGCCGAGGATATGGTCGGAGTAACGAAGGACCGGATTTTTCGCAGGCAAGATCGCCTCCAGCTTCGCCTTGCGCTCAACAAGAGGAAGCCTTGTCAGATCTTCGCCGTCGAGCTGCAGCAGATCGAACGCATAAAAGTCGATAGTCGCCGGGGCACCCTTCAATGCATTTTGAAGCGCTTGGAAGTTAGATCTTCCTTCCGCATCGACAACCACGGCCTCGCCGTCAATCAGGGCGGAGCGCACCTTGAGGTTGCGAGCCTCGGAGAGGACCGAGGGAAAACGGCTAGACCAGTCCAGACCAGATCGTGTGTAGGCTCGCGCCTCGCCTCCGCCGACGGCAACGAGAATACGATAGCCGTCGTATTTCATTTCATGGATCCAACGATCGCCGGCAGGGACCGTGTCCACGAGCGTTGCGAGCTGGACCGGCCGGAAAGCGGGCGGCGCTAAAGTGACCTCGTCACGAGCGGGCGACTTCGCTTGACTAGCGCTCGACGCATTGATTGCCTTACGCGACGTTGGCTTGACCACCCTGACCTAAACCATACTCAGAGACGAAACAGCGGTATCCGCCGTCCAACGCGCGACTACTTCTTTAGTTTCGCTGCCGGCCGTGTTGAGCTTTTCGCGATCATTGCCGACCCGCTTGGTTAGCGCCTCGGCCTGAGGCCGTGCTTCCTGCCTCCGGCCCTTCCATTCCCGATTTTCGCACACAGCTCACAGGCAATAATCAAGAGCAGGAACGGGCCCTCAAATGCCGCCACAGCGTATCCGGTTTCTGCCATCGGCTTTAGAAGCCTGACATTCCGGTTCCGGTCCCCTGTGCGTACGGTTTTGATCTTCTCGTCGAACCCCTTTCGATTTATGATTACTCGACGTGCCCCATTGACGCCAACTACCTCGCCCAGAGCAGCTCCGATGCCAGTTTCAAGAAGTGCAAAATGGCCATAAATGCGCCGACCAGAGTGAATGCTCTCGTATCCGGGTCTATTTCGAGCAGCGCGGACTTGGTCAGCATTAGACAGCCTAACGGGTCCTTCCCAACATAGCCGTGGGCACCGGCCTGCTACTCACGGAGCACCCCCTCCTCCTTGGCAGCAGCCTCGAAAGCCTGACGGACCTCTTCCGGAGTCACACGGTCCTGAAAGGCGTCGGCGCACAGTTGCACAGCCTTCCTCCACTTAGGTCCCATCTTGGTCCACTTCATGAGTTCCTCGGCGGCACCCTCGACGTTGTTGCACCCGTAGGTGACCCCAGGTCGGTCGGTCTTGACGTACACCGGAGGGGAGAAGCAATGGGTTGCCACGACAACTCCTACTCAGGGGAGAGATACACGTTGGCCTCCTTAGCGGCAGCCTCAAAGGCCTTTCGTATTATGTGGGGGTCAATCGAATCGCCCTCCAAGGCTGACAGGCAGAGGGTCACCGCCTTATGCCAGCGAGGCCCTCGCCGGGTCCACATCTTGAGCTGCTCAAGGGCTTCCTTCGCATTGTTGCAGCCATGCCTGACACCGGTTTCAGTCTTCACGAACACCGGAGGGACGAACCAGATGGGCGCCATGATACCTCCTACTCAGGGGAGAGATACACGTTGGCCTCCTTGGCAGCCGCCTCAAAGGCTTCACGCACCTCATGGGGGACATCCTGCCCTCGAACGCGTCGACGCAGGATTGGACCGCCTTCGTCCACCTCGGGCCCTTTGTGTCCCATGCCAGGAGTTCCTCGGCGGCTCCCTCGACGTGGCTGACCCCATTGCGAATGCCCGGACGTTTCGTCTTCACGTAGACCGGGGGAGCGAACCAGAGGGGACCCATAAGAGGGAACTTAGAGCGGGAAGAGCCCGCCGACCAACCCCGCTTTAGCTGCAGCTAAGGGAACGATGTAGGCCCTCGCGGGTTTAGAGGCGGCAGCGGGATTACTTCGTGGATGTGCAGCCGCTGTGGGGGGGTCCGTCGCCTCTCATCTCCATGCTTGGCGGCGGGCTCCTTTCGCGAAGGCGGTGTTGGTCTGAGACACCTAGAACCTTATACCGCAATCCAATTTAGCTGGTTGTCATTGGGGGGAGTAATGTCCCCTCCTCTTTTGCAGCAGCCAGGAATGCCTTGCGGGCCTCCTCAGCTTCCATCTCGTCGAAAATCACGGCCATGCAAACGCGCACCGCGAGGTCCCACCAAGGGCCACGCTTGGTCCACTTCATCAGCTCCTCGCCGGCTGCTTCGGCGTTGTTTACGCTGCGGATGATCCCGGGACGCTCGGTCTTGACCGGGACCGGAGGGTTGAACCAGTGGAGAGCCATGCGGTCACTCTTTGTCGGCCCTATCAAGTTCCTCCAGGAAAGACCTTTGCTCAGCCGGCAGTTCCCGTTCTACAGGCAGAGTGAGCAGGTTGCGAAGGTAATTGCGGATTACCTCTGACTATTGAAAATGGCGCAGGACGGCGCGCTTTCGTTGCGATGTGCCACAGTGACTGAAGTTGGCTGACAGCTACTCGCGACAGTCGAAAGCCACGCAGAGGCCCATGGCAGTTGCTGCCTCGACGATCGCCTCGGTTAGTTCTTCGTTGGAGGCCACCAAATAAGGCGCAGTCTCCCGAGCTTCGCGTAGTGCCGCTTTGATCGAGACCGTGTCGCCACGGTCCGCCCTGTTGAGGAGGCGGTTATTCGCGAAGATCGAACCCGACGAACAGGCCAAAGGCTGGGGCAACATTGACAATAAGCTCCACCAGCTCGCAGTCAGTTTCCGCCAGATGTGGCCCGTCTCGGCGCACCGCTGCAATAGTCTCTTTGACGGAGATGATTTGGCCGCGACGGACTTGTAGGATCAGCTCGTGAACAAGGTGTTCGGCAGTCACTTTGTCGGGTCGGCAGTTCGTCCAAACGTTCATACAAGGCCTCCCACCTCAGCGAGAACCCAAGGGAACATTCATGACCCTCTGTCGAGAAAAATCAAGAAGAATGTTTGATAACTTCTGAGTGGGAATCAGGGGGACAAGCCACGAAGCGAGCCTCTATACTCTTTGACCTGACGCTCAGCCAGCCCGCTAAGGGACTTCTTCCGTCGGCCCCTGTTTGGCCCGATCAATAGCCGCAAGTAATGACTGTAGGGTTGGCGGCAGTTCTGGTTCGACCTCCAGATTTAAGAACGTTTGTACGTGATGACGATAGCCTTCGGAACGGATCAGTTTCCGAAACGCTCCGGAGACAGACTGATGGTCTGCTTTGTTGCTCGTTGTCATGTTCGGGAAGTCCGTCCCCAATGAGCCGTAACTCGCCCGCAACGAACGGGTTCCATCAGGAGGTCGGAATATTTTGGCTGAAATTTCTGAGCGGGAGATCGGCTAACTGGCTCGCGCGAAGACCCCCGTGCCCCCTTCGATCCGCCGAGCATTAATCCCCGCTGTTTGAACAGAAGATCGTGTCGATCTAGCGTCGGTGTTGCACATAGCGACCGTTGAAATGCTTCTGTCCAATGTTTGCTCACGCTGTGATGCCAACAGGGCAGGCTCTTGCGGCAGGGTGCCGCAAGGTCGCGACGATGAAACGCCGGCCCAGTTCAACCCGCGCGACGTCCTTCAAAGCTGGGGGGATCGATCTTCACCAAGCGGTCTGCGGCCTCGACCGCAGTTCGTATCCTGCTGCACAGCGCGAGATTTTCGGCCAGCATTTCTTCAGTGCGTTGAATCGCGAGCTCGGTCCGGTGAATGCGCTGCCTGGCATTGGCAACTTCCGATGTCAAAAGATCGGCCGCCATCCCGTGGCCGTGGGGTTCCATAGTGTCCATGGGTTTCTAATACATGGGGGAAGATATCGTTCCCTGATGTCGGGCGAAACGGCGGGCCGCAGAAAAGCGCGATGGGCCGAACGACCAATGCGCGCCCTGTCAAAACAGCGCTGGCAACAGGCGAACGGCTTCGGCCGCTCTACATCCCACCGGCAGAGGCGATCACGGTCCAGAGGGCGATTGATCTGTTCAGGTACGACTACAACGTAAGCGAAGACACACTCAGGCGGCTGGTGATCAAGCACCGTCTTCACAACCAGACAATGCCCAGTGCTCCGTGGAGAATAAGCGCTCCCGGTTTGGCTATGGCGCTCGCGGCGATGATGACGCGCTTGCGCGGTTGAGGCGGGACGATCGCGAGCATCCGGACGTAACTCGGTATTTCAAGCGGCTCGGCATCCCGCGACCTGACCTGTTATCAAAAGTTATGGTCGCGGCGACTGTCTAAAATAGACATTAAGTAGATGTCGCGGCCCGACAGGGCTCCAAGAGCGAACCGTTGCTGCCTTGCGCATCGCCCTCTAGGCCGCCGGCGTCGAGTTCATCCCGGAGAACGGCAGCCGCGCCGGCGTGAGGCTCCGCAAACCTTAGGCGCAGACTCGTTACTGCGCAGCCACACACCTACTTTTCGCCATCGGACGAAGCGGTTGCAACAGGTGGTGCGCGGGCCATAGCGCTGAGGCAGGTCGCGCCATGGAGCACCGGAGCGCAGCACCCAGAAGATGCCGTTCAGCACGCGCCGATCATCAACACGTGGCACACCTCTTGGCTTGTTGGGTAGACGCTTTATTCCATTGCTGACCATTGTCCAAAAGCGCTGTTAACCAAATTTTCTCACCCGCCAATGCTTATTCGCGCGACTGAAGGGGTGAGGTGATCGATGTGTGATTCAAACATAAGCGCGTTTCCGCTGCATCGGCGGCGGAAGTTGGTCGAAGGGATCGCCCGGGTCCTGGAATCCAAGAACGGGAAGGACGCGAACGCCTTCTGGCGCAACACCGCTAAGGCAATTCTCGTTCAGCTGTCCGAATCAGGAATTGCACCCGGGGTCGCCGAACACGAAGTTGGAACGCTTCTTCATGCTGTCTTGGCCGATATCGCCACCCGCAGTGCTGCGAAACTTGCACAATAGCATCGGCTCACGATGAAGGATTGCCGCATAGAGACGCCCCGGGGCTCCACAAGCGTAGCACCACTGCATCCGTCAAACGCAGGTTTCTCACTGCGGATGAAAAGATAGGCGCGTTCGTCGAAATAATGCGCGCGAATGTGCTCTCGGGCGAGATACGGCTCCGCCTCGCCTGTCCGGCGGTCATCGACCAAATCGAGGTAGGCGATGCGGAAACCCGCATTCACGAAAGGCCGACGGACCTTTTCCACGAGCTGAACCCGCAAAACCAATGAGCCGCCGTTGAGTTCCACACTGCGTTTATGCGACTTTCGAGCACAAAAGGCGAACATGTAGTGGCGGCCCATATGTTTTCGACGTAAACAGCACTGGCTCACTTCGGCTATCGGCCGGCTTGTGAATGACCGGAAGGGGGCCGTAACCGGACTGTCAGGTCTTCGCGGCGGTTACGCAGAAAGCTGCCGTTCTACAGTCGACCCCTTCGGAGACGTTCGGAATTCCGAAGAGCGATGCCGGAAGCGGACGTTCACTTCATGCCTCAAGCGTCATGACCGCATCGGGCACCCAGACGCGTTCACCTATATCCTTCTCACAGAATGCTTGCCGCCGATCAGACCAGATCGACGGCAATCGGGCGGAACAGATCGATTGGGCCCAGCACATGGCCGTCCGGGAGATAGCTCGCCCCGCTGAAGCCAGTGACCCGGCGCTCTATGCGCGGGAGATCGTTGATCGTCATCGGTCCGTTTCGCGCGGTGCCGACCAGGTGTCGAAAGGTCTTCTCCTCGATGCCGATGAAAGTGCCTGTGCTCCGATCGAGCCTGAAGGGATCGTTCGGCACGGCGACCAACTTTCCATCTTCGACCTTGAAGGGCAGAACGCCCTCGGGATCGGTTGGGAAATAGCCTCCGACAAACCGCAGTCCCTTCAGATTCGGCAGCAGACATTCCCACAGAACGATCTGGAAGCTCAGTTCGTCAGTGATCGTCGTACCTGTCGCGAGCGCGGCCGAGAGGACGGGCTGGCGAATCTTCACAAGGCTCGGCGCATAATGGAGAGAGCGGATCGCGGCTGCAAAACCGCCACTTTCATCGAAAAAGGGGCGCTCGCCCGGAGTCCGCGGATCCTCTGCGGAGAGGGTCGTGAAGATGGCGGGGCTATGGGTGTGGACTGCCCATCGCATCGCGACGATGTAACCCTTTACGCTCAGCGCGTTTTTAGACCGATCAAGAACGCGCACCCGATTGAACTGATTGCGCCACGTCGAGAATTTCTTAGCCTTGAAACCGACCGCCTCGATCGTGCCCTTCGCCTCTGCGAGCGACACCTGGCCTGTCGACTCCACGCAGAAATAGTCGGGTGCATCTCCCTCGGTGCCGGGATTGCATTCGACTGACACGCCATTGGTCCAAGAAAGCGCGCCGTGATTGCGGACGTCATCGATCCGGGCGACGTGCGTGATATCGAGGTGCTCGGCCAAGAACCAGCGACAGAAGGCCTCGCCGAGCTCGTTCGAGTTGTTTTGCTTCTTCGTTTTGTTGGCGCCGAGGCCGTTCGGCTGGAACCGAAAAGCGGTGCATGCCTCCAGATATCGAACATGTTCGAACTGGGCAGGGTCAGGGTTCGGCGGTGCCTTGTCGTAGCTCTGCAGATAATATTGGTGATACAAGTCGGCTAGATCGACCATGACTTCCGGCACTTGACTCCCCGGCTTCGCTGGATTCCTGAGTGAAGTGGGCACCGCCGGAAACTTGTTAAGCGCCAGTCTTACTGATTTCTGCATGCATCCCCCCAAAAGGCGTGGCCCAGCCAACGTCAGACAGCGACATCACGCGCATTACGCTGTTGCCGCTTTCCATCCGCTATACTGCGACAGTGGAGGAAAGTCCTTCCTCGATGGCGTCTCAGGCTATTGTGCTCATGTGGCGAGCATGATCGACCCGGCTCGGGAATGCATAATCCTCGACCGAGCCTCCACGTCGTTCGAGCCAATGCAGAATGCTGGCTCTCACGTCGTTGGTGATCTCGAACTGAACCGGCCGCCCCGTCTTTTGCTGAACAACGATCGCGCGGGTCCTTATCTCCGGTCCGGCGACCACATCGCGAATCCTGATTTTGACCAGGTCACAGCCGCCAAGCTTGCTGTCGATTGCCAGATCGAACAGCGCACGGTCCCCAACGCGTCTCTCGTGATCGAGCAAAAAGCGAATAGCCCAAATCTGCTTCTGGGTGAAAAGACGCTTGGTGCCGACCTTCTTCCCAGCATTCCAGGCTGCGTGCTGGCGGCTGGCATCCTGAAATTGAGAATGGCCCATGTGAATTCTCCTCGGCCGTGATTGGCGAGAGAGAAACGTCGCAGGACACTGCCGCTCATGGGGCCGCAAGCAGACTGTCAGGTTTAGCGAATTGGGGCCTGGTGAACTGATTTTTTGGGAGAACCAACAACCTGGTTAGCCGCCGGTAAGAATTCCAAAACCACCAATCTAATGGCATCTCATTGTAACTACCAGTTTTTCATCGCCTCTTGAGATTTACGCGTATCTCATCACCCAGGAACCAACCACCTCCCTCGCTCCACGAAGAGATGATTCCGCGAGTCTCAAGCCATTGGACCAATGCACGATTTTCATCTGATCTTGGCAATCTTGGAGTGTGATATCCTGTCGTGATCTCAGAGAACGGATATGGAAGCGCCGCAAGCACTTCGCGCGCTTCGTCGACCGCCATAGTCGAGTGAAACTTGTTGAACAGGGAAATCTGCGTCTCAACGGGCCTTGAATTCAGGATCAGTGACCGCGCTTTAGCCGCATCAATGCCGGATATACGAACGTTGGTGCGGTCAAGAATCGGGCCTATGAGTGCCGCTCGTTCGGGCAGTTCCGTTAGCGTATTCAAATCGATCAGGTCGATTATCGCGCGCTTATCGTCATCTGTTATGTCGGCTTGAAGGAGCTCTTCTCGGAAGACGTCGTCGAGACCGAACATTCCGGGATCGGTGAGATAAGCTTCGATGTTTTCTGCCATGAAAAGGACCGGCAAGTCTGTATTGACGTCTAGGCTTTCAAGGGTCTCCTTTGAAAAGGTGATCTTGCGCTCCTCTATGAGAATAGTATTCTTCGAAGAATCGAGGCTTTTGGGAAAATTCTTGAACGTATTGGGCAACGCTCGGACATATTCCCGGTAACTGTCATTGCTCAGTGCATTCGCGTTAACAAGGAATTGGCGTAGCGGCAGTGTCTCGGGACCGTTACGCAGACTGTGCTTCAGAATTACCGCGCGCACATCTTTCCGATCAAGATAGGCCACCAGGATTTCCGCCGCGAAGCCACTGCCTCCCATGAACGAGATACAATTGTCCCATGTCGGCGCGATACGTCTCAGCTCAAATACCGTGGCGTGCAATTTCTCCGGAACACCCTCCAGCGCTGGCAGGAGAGCCGTCTGTCGACCGAGAAATTCACGAAGATTGTCTTCGTCAAGTCCCTCACGACCTAGGAGATCGGTTATGGCTGCCGCATCTTCTTCAAAATTGTCGTGAAGCTCAAGGAGCACGTCGCTAAGATAGATATCAAGGTCGCGTTCGACCCTGGTGATCAAGGCAGGATCTGTGAGCGAACGCAGCGTAGTGTAATTGCGCTCGCGAAACGCCATGAGATTGGTCTCGCCCATGACCTCGCGATAGATGTGTTCCACATTGGCAATCGAGAGTTCAAAAAGGCCCCGTCTTACCATGAAGCGCACGATGCCGGTGAACTTCCCTATTGCCGGAAGGTCTCGAACCTCGAAGTCAATGCGCTCGAGGCGTTCGGGTGCCAAGTCAGGTGCAAGTGCCAGAATTTCAGGGAGTTTCGCCGCGACGAAATCAGGGAACTCGTCGCCATCGCGTGCTAGTGTTTCTAGCGCCCTTTCCGGCAGGTTGGTTACCAACTGTGTGATATGGGAAAGATTGCGCTTGCTGGCGATTGCCGTCGGAACGAACTGCCTCCATTCGTCAGCCAGGCGGGAAAGCAACTTGGGGACGGCGCGTCCCGTGGCGTAGTAGGCCTGTAAGAAATCTTCGCAGCCTTCGAACTGGGACGCGATGAACTCGAAAAACTTACGAGTCTGATCGCTGTAGCGGCTCGCCTCGTTTAGAAGGCAGTCAACCAATTTGACGTTAAGAACATAGCTTTGCCCGAAGTCCGCTTCGCGCATCGCTGCGATGACCTCATTCGGGTTGTCAATCTGAAAGTCGGGGTCGGGAGTAAGGAACGCCCGTATCTGGATCAGAAACTTGTTGTCATTAGGCGACAGCCGACCAGAATGGAACAGTGACGTATATTGATAATACGTATCGTCGAGATGGCCTTCTAGAATCAAGAAGCGAGCCAGCTCGCCCTTCTCGCCGAAGCCGTCGAAAAGATCAGTCACACGGTCGGCGCTTGAACGCACGAGTTCATTGAACTTGGCTGTTCGAAGTGTCGCGACCTTCGCTCTAAGCTCGCGAATCCGTTGCAGGCTCTCGCTCTTGTTGGCCTCAGATTTGCTTTCAATTTCCGCCTTGCGCTGAAAGTAGGTTTTCTCGCTATCCACTTCGTTCTGCAAGGCGGAGATATCGATCCGCTGTCGGCTATTATAGACATCGCGGTTGGTAATATGCGGAACTGCGATTAACTGTTCAAACGCGTCGTGCCCAACCAGCGAGTGAAGTGCGATCCAAGATTGCCCGTCAAGGCTGATGCTATTGACGTTCGCAGGAAGCATCTGAACGAGCGTCATCGCGTAGATTTGGCGCAATTCTTTCAGGTCAGAAGGTGTCTGCCTTTCGGCAACGTCAATCTTTCGTTCGATTTCCGCTATCTCTGCCTTACAGGCCACCTCCTCGTGCGCAACGAGTTCATCGTGGCGGCCCAGAATGTCAGCGAGATTGCCTTCGCCCCGGTGCAGTTGTTCGAAATCCCTGGGGTAGACGTTCTTATATATCAGGACCGCAAGAAGCTTGTTGGCGTTGAGAGTATTTTCGTCGTCGGTCTCCAAATTGGCAACGTAGATGGCGTATTCATTGAAGATATTCTGAATAAGTCTCAGGTCGTCTAGATACCGTGAGACCTCTCGAAGGAACTGTCGATCAAGACGACCGTCGAGCTCAAGCCTCTTTCCCTGCTCCAGCACCATATCAATCGAGTTCGAAGCGTTTATGATGGGAATAACAGGAATGACGAATTCGAAGAACTTGGTCCGGTCTGTATTAACAAATACGTCGTCGCGCAGAGCGTAAAGAAATCTAATAGTTCGTCTGACTCCCGCGTTCGCATTCACCAAGCCGTTGATTTCACGCAACGTCACGAATATTTCTGCATCTTCGAATCGGTCCAGATCCTCAATTATTACGAGATCATATTCTGTTGACTGAAAGAAGTAGATAATTTCGTCCAAATGACGGTTAAGTATTGAGTCGAGATTGTCTGATGCTGGCCCTATTTCTATGTCTTTTAGAGAGATACTTTTGAGTGACAGCCCAAAGCTGGCGACATAAAAGTTGTGCAGCGCAACCCACAAAAAAAGCAACGAAAACCCGAATATTGTAAAATTAGGCCAATTGCTGAATTCGAGTGGATCGAAAAAGGTGCCGCTGATTATCGCTTCCCGCTTTGTGAATACGTACCAAATCGAAAGTAAGCCAAACATGATGTACAGCGATTTGAAAATCGACAGGACGCCAGGGGATTGAATTCGCTTAAAGCGCGACAGTGGAAGTTTGTTGGCATCTGCACCATAGAGCATTTGCTGAAGTATGCTTCTTTCAATCTCCTGCCGGCTCACTTTGAGGCTTGGGGTGCTAGCTTCTTTGTCGCCTGGTGGGCTGGCCTCTTTCACGAACGCCGCGAGAGATATGTGAAGTGAAGGTCTTCGGTATCTTTTCAGGAACGATTGGATGATGCTGCTTTTTCCTGAACCATAAGGCCCCGTCAGCGCTATATTGTTCACCCTCGGGTCTGTCGTCGCGAAGAGCAAAGCTTCGGAATATACACCGGCCTTGTCAGCTTGGTCGGTCGGTGCAAGATTTACAAATTTTGCTTTTGTGACGGCGGGTCGACCAATACCTTCCAAGAAGGCGCCGAAACTAGTGAACCAGCCACCCAGCCAATTTGTTAATGTTGGAATTCGTTCGCCCATAAGTAACCTAAATATCACTGATCCAAGCGGCAAATATCACTGAGGAGCCGGAAAACACCTACTTTTTATCTCGAAGAACTCCGCATTTGGGAATCGATCAGTAGAGTCCCGCCGCCCGCAATCATAGCGGGAAGTAGCCATAGGCAATAGTCTCAATGATTGGCAGCTTTCGGGCGCTCACGGTATCAGCCGCAACGACCGAGATTGCTGAAGATCCTATGGGGATGGAAGGCGACCAGCGCTCTGCCAGAGTGAAGTCGCCAAACATCACCTGGAGGTCAGCATGCAAGCCAACACCACCAAAGCCCCGGCCGCTATCCGCGTCGATCTAGCCGCAATATTTGTCTCGTTAGAACTGTCTCGTTCAAAATGGCTCGTGACTTCGCTTTCGCCAGGTGGGGGCGAGAGAATGTCGAGACACCTCGTGTCGGGGGGCGACATTCCGGGTTTGCTCGATCACTTCGCAGAGCTGCAACGAAAGGCGGAAGTGCGGACAGGGCAGAGTTTCCGGGTCATATCAATCCAGGAAGCTGGTCTGGATGGATTCTGGATACATCGGGTCCTCGAACGCGAAGGCATCGAGAGTTATGTCGTGGACCCGGCATCCATTGCCACATCGCGTCGCCGCCGGCGGGCCAAGACCGACAGGATTGACGGGGAAGCATTGGTTCGAGCGTTGTTGGCCTACAACCGCGGCGAGCCTCGGGTTTGCGCGATGTTGCGAGTGCCAACGCCGGAGGAGGAAGACCGTCGCCGGTTGGTGCGGGAGCGGAAGGCGCTGACGAACGAACGGATCAGGCACGTCAACAGGATAAAGGGCCTTTTGTTCAGCCAAGGTGTGTCCGGATACGAACCGTTGAAAGGCGATCGACGCAAATGCCTCGACGCGCTCATTACCGGAGATGGGCGTCCACTGCCGCCAGCGCTCATGGCGCAGATCAGCCGCGAGCTTGATCGCATCGAGTTGCTGATCCAGCAGATCAAGGATGTTGAAGAGGCACGCGACGCCTTGCTCGTCGCGGCAGATGAGCCAACACCGGCCTTGCTGCTCAGCCTCAAGGGAATAGGTCCGGAGTTCGCGGCCGTCCTGTGGTCTGAGGGATTGTCGCGCAAGTTTGACAATCGACGACAGGTTGCCGCCTACGCTGGTTTGGTGCCAACGCCCTGGCAAAGTGGGCAGATTAATTGCGAGCAGGGAGTCTCGAAGTCCGGCAATCCTAGGCTCCGGTCGACGCTTGTCCAGGTTGCGTGGCTCTGGGTGCGCCATCAACCCAATTCGGCACTCAGCCAGTGGTTCAGGGCGCGAGTCATCCAGAATGGTGGCCGGTACAAGAAGACGGCGATCATCGCCCTCGCTCGGAAACTGTTTGTTGCGCTGTGGAAATACGTGAACGCCGGAGTCGTTATAGAAGGAGCTCTCCTGACGAAACCATCAGCGTAGACGCCAATCGATCATAACAATCTCCAGGACCGATCAGGCCTGGCAGATCCTCGGTAGACGAACCGACGAAACTCATGGCCTCAAACAGCCGCTGCTGAAGAATGGTTTCGTCTCTTGGGTCCGAATCCGCCGCAAGCGGGATCATGGAACAGGTGCATGCGCCCTGACCGAATATAAGGTGGACTGGGTTCGTTCGCGAACCGCGTCACGCAAACGGACTCATCGAATGGATCTACGGATTGCCCCGGAGAGGTACATGACAATGTCGACCTAGATGCCCCGTTTGTAGTTGACCATCCCCATATAAGGGTTTCGGGTGCCGTCAGGCGTACGAAAGTCTCTGATGCAGGAACCCGCGGGCCGCAGGCGGTGAGCTATGGGGATTTGTGTTTCGGGGTGTGCCAGCGCCTGTCGCGAACTTCCGCATAGGACGCGGTGGGCATGTCGTGGAAGCGGCTTCCGGGCCAGGTCGCAGAGCCTGTAGCGTTGATTCCGACGGGATTGGTGTGCGTGACGACCGGCGTCACGGCAACGTGCACATAACATCCCGTTGACCGGCGCCAGCGTGGCGCGGCCGTATGGACAAACGGTCCATGCCGGCTCATGGGGCGTTCTCCCGGTTCGGCGCCCTTGAGGCAGGCGGTGCACGAGGCTGGCACCACCGTTCGAACCTCTCGATGACGACCATGCGCCCGCCGCAGCAAGGGCAAGGCCGGCGGACGTCAGCCGGTTCTTCCGAAGTGTCGTCTTGGGGCGGCAGATCGACGTTCAGCAGTTCGCGCGCGAGTGCGAGGCTGGCCTTGCGGGCGGAGGTGGCGAGCAGCCCATAGTGACGGATGCGGTGGAACCCACGCGGCAGGACATGGAGCAGGAAGCGGCGGATGAACTCGTCGGCGGCAAGCGTCATGGCGCGCTGGCGCTCGACACCATCGCGGCGATAGTCCTTGTAGCGGAAGGTGACTCCAGCCTCGTCGAAGGCGATCAGGCGGCGGTTCGAGATCGCGACCCGGTGCGTGTAGCGGCGACAGGTAGGCGAGCACCGCTTCCGGCCCGGCGAAGGGCGCCTTGGCATAGACCACCCAGCGCTTGTTCCGGACCGGCGACAGGTGCCGCAGGAAGGCCTGCCGCTCGATGAGACGAGCAAGGGTGCCGAAGAAGGCGAGCCGATCGGCGTCGTGCAGCGCGATCAGCCGGGTGAGGAACAGGCGGCGGAACAACTTGCCCAGTACTCTGACCGGGAGCAGGAAGGCCGCGCGCGACGATATCCAGCGGCTCCCGTCCGGCGCGATGCCGCCGCCCGGCACAATCATGTGGACATGCGGATGGTGGGTCATTGCCGAGCCCCATGTGTGGAGCACGGCAGTGATGCCGATGCGCGCGCCGAGGTGCTTCGGATCGGCGGCGATGGTCAGCATCGTCTCCGATGCCGCCTTGAACAGCAGGTCATAGACCAGCGCCTTGTTGTGGAACGCGATCTCGGCGACTTCGGCCGGCAGCGTGAATACGACGTGGAAGTAGCCGACTGGCAGCAGGTCGGCTTCGCGCTCGGCGAGCCATGTACGCGCGGCCGCGCCCTGGCACCTGGGACAGTGCCGGTTGCGGCAGCTGTTATAGGCGATCCGCCATTGCCCGCAGTCCGCACAGGCTTCGACATGACCACCCAATGCAGCGGTGCGGCAGTGTTCGATCGCCGACATGACCTTGAGCTGCTGCAGGCTCAGATGCCCGGCGTGGGAGATCCGGTATCCGGGGCCGGCAGCACGGAAGATATCGGCGACCTCCAGGTCCGCTCGCACCGGTTCAGCCGGACGGCGTCTTGCCTTCCATCAGCGCCATCAGCCGGTCCAGCGGCCCTGCGACCGCGTGGATCGTCCGGGTCGAGACCTTGGTGTAGAGCGCTGTCGTTTCGAGCTTGCAGTGCCCGAGCAGCACCTGGATGACGCGAATGTCGACATCCTGCTCGAGCAGGTGGGTGGCGAAGCTGTGCCGCAGAGTATGCGGGCTGACGCGCTTGCGGATGCCGGCGACTTCGGCGGCTTCCTGAACCGCGCGATGGAGTTGCCGCGACGAGATCGGATCGGTGCAACTGCGCCCCGGGAACAGCCAGCCATGCGGAAGCATCACCCCGCGACGCCTGCCTTCGCGCCACCACACCCGCAGCAGTTCCAAGAGTTGCGGCGAGAGCATGGCGTTGCGAACCTTGCGTCCTTTGCCCTGTTCGACGCGGATCAGCATGCGTGTGCTGTCGATATCATCGACCTTGAGGTGCGCGACCTCCGATACGCGCAGACCCGCGCCATAGGCGACACCGAGCGCGGCCTTGTACTTGATGCCAGGTGCTGCTTCGAGCAGCCGCGCCGCTTCCTCCACGCTCAGCACGTCCGGCAGCTTGCGTGGATGGCGCATGATCACCAGCACACGTGCCAGATCCCGCCGCTTCAGCGTCACCAGGAACAGGAACCGCAGTGCCGAGACCGCGCCATTGATCGTCGCAGGGCCGACGCCGCTCTCATGCTGATGCAGCTGGAATCGACGGATGTCCTCAGCCCTCGCAGTGTCGGGCGAGCGGCCAAGGAACACAGCGAAGCGCCGGACGTGACGAACGTAGTCTTGCTGGGTATGGGAGCCCAGGCCACGCATGAGCATGTCGTGCTGCATGCGCTGGCGAAGCGGAGAGATTGGTGCATCGGTCGACAGGGTAGCCATGGCGAGTTCCTCTCGTTGAAGGGAACTCCATGGTCAGATCGACCCCTCTACCCGCTCAAGTCAAAATGGCAGTCGCGCCATCTCAGAACGAGGCGCCCCTCCCGCGAAGCGGGTTCGTGCATTAGGCGCAAAGCCGCCGTTCACCTCTCTTCAAGTCAGCGCTCCGGCCGGCAAAAATCGTCGAGGCCTCCAACAAGGTGAAATCGGTATTTCACACTGACGCGCAACCAGGGTGATGAAGGTATGCCACAACTCACCGAGCCTGATTGGCGATCCAGCGTTAGCCGTCTCAACCTGAAATCGCGGCAACGTTTGCCGACGACTGATCCAATACCAACCGCAATCGCTCCATTTCCGGGCGACTGTGTTCACGGGCGGCAAGAATCTGGGCTCTTGTCTGCTTGAGTTGCTCAAGACCGAGAATCAAGGCGCCCTGCAGCCGCTTGCGGTCGCCGAGAATATCCTGGTCGATGTGCGCGATATCACGTGGATCGATCGCGCGTGAGGGATCGAAGACAAAGCGGGCTTCGACGGACCTTCGCCAATTCAACAACTTCTGCGCGGTTTTGGGTCCGAATCCGGGCACGCTGTAGAGCTTGTTCCTCTCGACATCGAGCGCCGTTTCGACGCCATACGACTCCAGGACCTGTTTCTTGCCCGGTCCGATGCTCTCGATCTTTGCCGATGAGATTTCAAAGTTGTCCAGGAACCTGTGCAGTTGCGCCTGACGGCGGTTGCGCTCGAGTTCCGAGATCCTGGATACCCGTTTGGAAGGTAAGATGTCCCATTCGCGCCTGAGCCCGGCGAGCAACGTTTTTTGCCTGTCGAAGGCATCCGGCCCGGCCCTCTGCATCCACGTGGTTTGCGCGTTTTTCCACTGGGTGGCGGCCTCGCCGGCGATGCGCCGATATTCCGCAGCCTCACTGTCCCTGTTCAAGAAACCTCTCAACCCTAGAAAAACCCCCAAGGCGATGCCCAGCACCCAGATCTGCGCCATCATCAAGCCAGCGACGCCGACCACTGCGGCCGCTATTCCTGCCCGGAAGTTGGTGCGGCGCGCGTGCCCCTTGAGCTTCAAGGCGTTGGGATCTGGTGTCACATTCGTTTCGGGGACGGTCGGCACCGGCCCGGGATGCGGGATGGCGTCCACCTGCCGCTGGAATCCGGCGATATCGAAAAGAGTCGCCCCGCCGGCGGGAACAACGGTTGAGAACAGCGGGACGCCGGTGGCACTTTCCATTTTGCACCAAGGGCACGGCGATGAGCCAAGTGACCAGTGGCTGGAATTGGCGGAGCACTGCTTGAGGTTCGCTTCAAGTTCCGCCAGGGCAGCCACCCAGTCCCGGGCCACGGGCCTGCCAGCCGACGTTCCCCTTTGCGAGAAGGCATCCTCAAACATTTTTGTAAGTCGTGGGCCGACGATGGCAAGTTCGGGGGAACTCGGAGGCCTCGCCATTCCGACCGCGGCGGCGTTCGCCCCGTACGGAAAGCGGTACTCCTCGATCGCCTTCGAAATCGGCATGTCGCCGGTTCCCGCGTAGCGGCCGGCAAAGGGGTGTTTTCCCATGAACAGCAACAGGAACACCATCACGGCCAAACCGAAATTGTCGTGATTGGGCGTCCTCACGATGCCCGAAAACGATCTGCCCTGCAGCTCCGGCGGTGTGAAGGTCTCGATGCCCACCTCGCAAAGATATTGCTGGCCCAGATAGGAGACCTGGAAGCTGTCGCAGTCGATCAGGCGCACGGTAGCGTCCTGGGCAACCAGCACACCGCCGTGGTTCACATCGCCGATGACGCAGGCGTTGTCGTGAACGGCCGCAAATGCTCTCGCGGTGTTTGCCGCCACACGGGTCAGAAATCGCCAATCAACCCGCTGAAAGTCGGTTCTGCGGCTTTTGGGGCTGTAGAGCTGATGGATGCTCTTGCGACCGCTGATCTTCGGCATGATCAGCCCGATGGGCTTGCTGTCCTTGGAGCAGACCAGCCCCGTCGGCCAAGCCGTCAGCTTTTCGAGTGAATCGGTCTTGATCTTGCCCATCGCACGGATCTTGTCGATCCTCTGCTGCTCGAGCGGCCGGTGGTAGATTTTGGCGACATGGTTCTTGTGTGCAGCCAGGTCGTAGACGGCGCCCTCGCCGCCCTGGCCGACGATCTCGCCAAGTTTGAGGGCTTCCCCTCGCAGGGTGAACACCTCGCGGACCTTGGCATTCATTTTGCGGCCACCATCGCTTCAGCTGGCGATCTCGTGGCCAGGATCAACGACTTGTCATCATCGGTCCTCTCGCAGATCTGCGGCGAAAGCAGATAAGCCTTCAGCCCATCCGACAGCGTAGAGTCCTCGCCCGCCACCGCCGATCGTCTGACGGCCGGGAACATCGTATCGAAGAAGGGCTGATGGACGCTGCGCGAAGCCTGGTGCAAGACGAGGTTCTCGATACCGTCAGAGAACAGCGCGACCTCGTCAATGCGCCGCGGCGCGAACTCGAATTCGAGGACATCCGCGACATTTGACGACGTGACGAAGTTGGTCGTGTTGGCAAACTCGCCGTGCTGCGGCCAGAACACGTAGGACCATCCGTCTTCACTGCCGTGCGAAACAACCATTGCTCCGTCGCCGACCTGGAAGAACACGGTGCTTGTAGGACCGAGGACGGCAACCAGCAGCGTGCATGCATAATCACGCACCTCATGCCCGAGTGCGCGCGCATGAGCGGCGATGCGCTCGGCAATTTCGGTCACCCAGCTCAACGCTTTTGGCCGATCGATCTGATCGAGCGCACCGTTCTCTGCGAAGTGCACGAAAATGAGCTCCAGCAGGTTCTGCCCGGCCAGCCAAGACCCAACCTCCGAGTGCGCCGCACTGCCAGCGCCGTCGCAGACAGCGGCCGCGAGGATTGGACCTTCCCTGCCCTCGATCAGCGCATAGACCGAATTATCCTGACAGGGCTTGCCGGCCGTGACATGCGAAGTGCCGATGGCGCTAGCCGACGCTATGCGCCAAGACATCACACCTCAGCCCAACCTGCGGGAGATTGGAGCGCGACGGTCTGTCCGACCTGCGACTGCGAAACGCCTGACAGCGATGCTGAGAGCCATGAGAACAGCTCGCGGAATTTGAGGCCACTTAGCTTCAGCGGCTGGCGTGTGGAGAGCTTGGCAAGGATGTCCATGTTGGCACCCTCGACGCCAACGGCGAAGAACGAAAACGCCTTTGCCGCCTCGCCGGATTTGACCGCGTGTTCGGCAGCAACGATGCTGTCCGTGGGTGCGCCGTCCGTCATCAGAAAGACCCAGGGGCGATAATAGGAGATGCCGTTCGCGCGGTACTCATCTTTGCGACGTCGCAACATCTCTAGGCCTTGCTCGATCGCCGCACCCATTGGGGTGTCGCCGCTGGTCACCAGCGTGCTGGGCGTAAACAGGTCAGCGGTCTGGAAAGGCGCGGCGATGTTGACCGGTCCGAAGGTGACGATCGCGACCTCGACGCGTTTCATCGCCAGGCTGTCGGCCGCGAGCTCGTCCTTAAAGGCGCCAAGGCCCTGGTTCAGCGCGTCGATCGGCGCTCCGTTCATCGAATAGGACGTGTCGAGCAGAAGGAGGCATGGACAGCGAGGTTCGGGGTTATCCGCGAACTCTGCAGCCCCAAACGGTATCTGATCAAACTGGTTGGACATTTTACTCGCCTTTTCGCCGAAATATCGCTTCCCGCAAGCCCGGGTCTCCCGGCATTCGGCAGGTAGCGTCCAAAGATTATTGAAACCGGAATTGCAAAGCGCGTCGATGCGCTTGCCCGCCCCAATTTTCAATCCCCTTACCTATCTACAGATGCTCGGTTTCTGCTGTCAATTGACTTGAGATTTAGCCACCCAAAAGTCGATTCGACTTTCGCGGACTGCTCTGTTTTGTATTGTGCAGGGAGGGTGAAATGGTCAGCCAACAACGGATCGGTTGGGGCATAGCGGTTTTCTGCGCTATCGGGTGGGCCATGTCGAGCATCGACGCCCGATCGCCACCCCCCGCCCCGCCCGCGGTCCCTGCGGCAACCACCACCGCGGCGCCTCCGGCACAGCCGAGCAACAGCTCGATTGCCTATGCAAAACCCGACGCGGTGGCTGCCCAGAAGCCCAACCCCGCCACGTTGGTTCGCTGGCTATACACCACCAAAAAAGTCCGGGTCAGGGTCGCGCCGGAGACCGGGTCGCGTATCATCACCACGCTTCCGCTAGGCGACCTTGTCCAGACCAACGGTCAACAGGGAGACTGGTACAATGTAACGGTCTCCGCACGGATCGGATGGATCCATGGCGACTACCTCAGCGAGGCGAAGCCGGTCGAACTGACTTCGACCACACCGGTCGCGCCAGCGGCTGCACCAGATGACGGCACCGTTTCGGAGCATGCTTCGGGCGATCCTGTCAGAGACCCAGTGGTCGGCAGATGCGACTGCCCATACGACCTGATGCGCAATGGGCATTTGTGCGGGGGCCGGAGCGCCTACAGCAGGCCTGGCGGCAGGAGCCCGGTGTGCTACTGGTAGGAAGGCTGCGCCGCCAGCAGCGACCGGTTGATCCACCCCAATGTGATCTCGTCCTTGCGGACCCGTGCCCAGCGACCGTTGATATCGACCACGGTCAGAGCAGTGCCCGCCGGCACCTGGCTCGTCACGGCGCCGGCCATGGAAGGATCCGAACGGATATTCGCGGTCCTGGTCACGACTGCCGTTGGGAATTGCTCGCCTAGCTGCGGCTCGACAGATACCGAGGAGCCCAGATCGTTCCCCGATGACGCGCTTGGCGTGTGCTGATCACCAGCGGAGGTGGGCCAGCTATCGCCAACCGGAGCGTCCTGCTTAACCGGCCCTTTGGCTGCTTCCACATATGGCGGGGGATTCGAAGGGCTGATGTCGCGGTTTGCCGGCGGCAGCGGTTTGGTCTGCCCTGGTTCCTGGCGGTCGGTTCGGGGTGCCAATGTCGAGTTTGGCGCATCGCCAGGTTTTGTGTCGGAAGTCTGGACAACTAAGACCGCCGCCACGCCGACGATGCCGATGATGAGCAAGCAGACTTGAGCCGCACGGCTCCCCCGCGCTGCGTGGTAGAATAGGGCGACAAGAGTTGCGATAAGTAAGCCCAGAAAAAGATATTTGCCGCTACGCTTCGAAGAATACGATATGCCCGAACCGGGAAGACCCACGGTGCTCTGAACACCGCCACGCCCCATGTTCAATGTGGAGCCGGGCTTGCCAAAGGAGGCACTGCTGAGTCCTTTCCCGGTGACGTTCAGGCGAACGCCGGGAATAAGCCTCAATGACTTTCTGTATCTAAGCCCCACTGCGCCCCCGCGCGTACTTTGAAGCGAACATTAGCGTTGGGGCACTTGCGAAGCAACGTCCGTTTCATAGAACTGGAGGCCAAATAGTCTATCGAATTGAAAGTTCCGTTCGTGCCCTTGCCGGGCTTCGTCGCAACGGCCTTCACTTTGGCCGGGCCTTTATCCTTAGGCGTCCCATTCGGCCTTCACCTCCAGGAACCGCCTGTTGCCGGCAATCCACTTCCGATGCTCGCCAAAGCGCGCGCCGATGCCAGCGATGTAATGCTGCAGCGCAGTTCATATAATCCGTCGCGGCGACTTTGGCGGCTGCCGTCCTCCCCGTAGGCGACCTATTCGGCGGACGGTACGAGTAGCGGTGAGGCCGCACCGCACCGACGCACTGAATTGCCGGCCCAGCTGGCAACCAGATTGCTATGCAGATTTCGGTTTTTGCGCCAAGCTGTGCGGACAATGAAAGCCTGGCTGTGACAGACCACGAAATCCACCTTTACCTCGATGATAGCGGCAGCCGCGAGCCAGACCGACAACCAAAGGAGAAGCGGCGGGACGAGATGGATTATTTCGCCCTCGGCGGCATCCTCATCAACGAGGAAGACGTCGACGAGCTCTGCGCGCGCCACAAGGCCTTCTGCCAGAAGCACGGCATCACCTACCCGCTGCACTCCTGGGCGATCCGGGGCGGCCGTGGCGACTTCGGCTGGCTGAAGAAGCCCGAGGCTGCTTTTGAGTTCCTGGGAGATTTGCAGGGGCTGCTGCTTGCACTGCCCGTGATCGGCATCGCCGCGGTGATTGATCGGCCGGGCTATGTTGCCCGCTACCTGGACCGGTATCAGGACCAGTTGTGGATCATGTGCAAGACCACCTACTGCATCCTGATCGAGCGCGCCGCCAAATACGCGCGCAGCCAGGACCGCAAGCTGCGCGTGTTCTTCGAGCGCGCCGGCAAAGCTGAGGACCGCGACCTGGTGGCCTACACACGGATCCTGAAAACGCAGGGAATGCCGTTCGACGGTGCCAACTCCGCCAGCTACGGGTCGTTAACCGCCGAGGAGTTCAGGGACATCGTGCGCGGTGAGCCGCGTGGCAGAACCAAAGCCACGCCGATGTTGCAGATCGCTGATCTCTACCTCTATCCGATGGCCAAGGGCGGCTATGACCCGTCCTACCGTCCCTACAAGGCCCTGATGGACAACAAGCGTCTGATCGACGCGCACCTGCCGCCGGAGGACCTGGCATCCTGCGGCATCAAATACAGCTGTTTTGACAGGATAAAAAACAAAGACCCGGACTAGCCGGGCCTTCGTTTTGAAAAGTTCGGCTGGCGCCTGGCGCCAACCCCGGAGCGATGCTCACACGCAGAGTATGGGTATTGACGCTCTCTTTGTCAACACCCCGGGTGAACCTCTGGTCAGGGGGTCCCTATCTTATCGCTTGCATATAGCACGGTTCGTCTGATCGACACTTCATATTATCAAGTCCTCTTCTTTGGGTGCAGCGCGGTTCACCGGCCTCTGAATCCAGGGACACAGGCCGGGCGAACCCTGAAACACCCTCCCCCCGACTCAAGATTCACCCCAGAACCCCTTGCGCTTCGGCAACGACCACCGATATCTAAGGCTCAGTTGATCACCGGAGAGCCCAGATGGCCCAGCCAGAGACCGCCAAGGCAGACGTCGACAAGCTTCGCACCAACGAGAAGAAATGGACCAAGGCGCTCATGGCCACTGGCTGGAGCGCTTTCCCCAACATCATCATCGAAAAGCAGCAGGCTCTCGGCCTCGATGCGCTCGATATGAACATCATCATCCACCTGGTCCAGTACTGGTGGCTGCCCGACAACCTGCCCCACCCCTCGGTGGAGACGATCGCCAAGGCGATCGGGGTGACACCCCGCACCATTCAGAAACGCATTGCCGCCCTCGAGGCCCTTAAACTTCTTGGCCGGGAAGAACGGCGCAACACGCCCAATGGCAGCATGACGAACCGCTATCATTTCGATGGCCTGATCGAGGCCGCCAGGCCGTTTGCGTTGGAAAAGGCCGCCGAGATCAAGAAGGCGGCCGAGGAAAGGTCAGACCGGTTGAAGCGCAAGAAGCCGCAACTAGTCGTCGACAACGATGCATAGGCAGATCGTGGCGTAGCTCAGAGGATAGAGCGCCTCGCTTTCGACCTGGGTGGTGCGTGACACCGCTATCTAGGGGCGAGGAGGTCGCAGGTTCAAGTCCTGCCGTCACGCCCATCCTTGTTCACCCAGCACCTGGCCCCTTGCCTATGCGACTGGAAAGGTCGCGAGATTGCCAGCGTGAGATCGCATCTCCAAACGCCGATCCTGGTATTTTCCGCGGTAATTGAACAGCGCCAGAAGCTGCATTTCAAGAAGCCATTGTGAGGCGTCCCAAGCGTGGAAAATGTCCATGTCGTAATTGAAGGGCGACGAATGCGTGACGCCGTTGCGGAATTCGGTCAGCAACGAGAATCCGTCGCGAGCCGGCTGCCCCTTCTTAGCTTTCAAACGTTTGCGAAGCAGATCGGATTTATCGGCCGGATCCCCTTCGGTTTTGAGCAGGCGGGTACAGGCTCTGATTTGTTCCGCAAGACTGACATTGCGCAACATCGAGACGCTCCACCCGCCCCGTGTCCCCAGAACATAGGCTGCGAGGGTTTCCAGGCCGGCTGCCGACATGATGACCGCCGTCTCCACCGAATCGTAGCGGGAGAGCCGCCCAATGAAACCAGTTTCGCGGCGCCTCCAGCCTGTCGGCCCGGGTGAATCCCAGAGATCGGAACCCGTTGTGAGCAGCATTGCGGACCTCACCGTATCCAACCCTCGTCCCTTTTATGAAGCCAAGGAAGGAGCAAATTTGGTCGAGGAATTCATACAGTTTGGCGGCCTTCAGGGGTTTGCCATCCAAGGATCGAACCAGCGCCCGATGTGAAATCGTAGGTACCAGCGGAAGCCGGACACCCCCGCCGCCCAAGGCCAGGAAGTGATCGAATGGGGTTACCGCCAGATTGCCAAACTCCAGTGCGATCCCGACCTTCTTTGAATGGATTGCCGGACCGCACAAAATGACGGCTTCCGCCAATCCCTTGGATTTCCCGGCCTATCCAAAGGCGAGAATCGCGACGTCGCCGAGAATTCTTCGTGCCCGACAAAGTGATATTTATGGGAAAGCATCAGGAACTCGGCCGTCGTCCCACCTTCGAAGGTGACCTTGAGATCCTGATCAATCTTAACAACCCCCGGCCTGAGAGGTCCTGTCCATCTCAGCTGGAGGTCAAGGTGGTCATCCAGCCGCAGCGAAACATCCCTGAACTCACAAGGCTTGCCTTCAATATGGATAGCAACAACCGTGTCGGCGAGCTCAATGGAGCCATGCGCCTTGCCCTCAAAGAAGGAAACGACCGAATGCTCTGCGCTCAAACCAGCCTCCTGCCCCGTCCTCACCGGTCGGAAAACAGCCGGCGTTTGAGCCGTTCTGCCGACGTCATTTCAGCTTCCTCGTCAACATCTTCCTCATCGGCGGCGACTGCGTCCCGCGACAACATGATGAGCGCGTAACCTTGCCGTTGCAGAAGGACCTGCTCATAGAGCGGCGCGGGTTGGCGACCTCTTTCGACAGGGAGCCACACGCCGGCGTCAGTCTCGTCGATTTCACTGGGCACGCCCGTCTCATGCTTCCGGCGATGCAGCAGCGAGTGTGCGGGAACCATGGCTCCGGTCGGGATTGCAAGTCGGGGAAACTTGAGCGTATCGCGATAGTCGCGCAGCACCTTGCCGTTCTGTGTCACCACGATGGCGACAGGTTCCTCGCGAAATCTGACGTAAGCGCGGCCGGCCGCCTCCTTGCTAACGTCGTACTTCTTGGCGATTGACGACAGTTGGCGGATGTCAGGGTCTTTGCCGACCGCGACATCCACCCGGAACTTCGGGGGCGGCATCAGGAGCTGCGAGGCAAAGCGATTGGCCTCGACCTCCATTTTCAGGCGCCGGTCCGACTCCCCGCCCTTCAGCTCGCGCATGTCCTGCAACTTACACAAGAAGCGGCCTTCCGCCGAGGGTACGTGCGACGGGATGAGAAAATGCCCAAGCTCGTGCGCGATGGTGAAGCGCCGCCGCTCCGGTGGGCTTGCCTCGTTGAAAAGAATCGATCCGTTGAACTTGTCGGGCGTGGTGATGAGCCCGCCTTCATAGCCTTGCGTCGTAAGCGGCACGATTTCGTGGATGTCCAGTCTCAGGCACAATTCCTCGATCGGCACCGGAATCGGCAGCTGCGGCTCGAGCTTCAGGATCTCGAGAACGAGGCGCTCGGGGCTACCTGCGTCGGCAAGATCCATCCGCGTTATGTTCATGATTTTCGGCTCGCTTTCAGCCGCTCGGCAATGAGCGCTATGGTCTCGCGGTCCTCAGGCTTCAGTTCGCTGAGGTTGCGATAAAGGGCAATCAGGTCAGGCTCTTCCTCTGGAGCCGACGGATCTTCACCCACCAACTCAGCCACGCCAATCTTGTAGTAGTCGGCAAGACCTTTCAGCAGGACCAGCGACGGGTTCTTGCTCGCGCCGCGCTCGAGGTCCCAGATATGCGCCTTGGAAGCCCCCACCGCATCAGCGACCTCCTGCAAGGATTTCGCGTTCCTCACGCGCAGCTGCTTCAGTTTGACGGCCAATTCTACCATCAGTCCTTCTCCACGAGTCGTAGCGGCGCGCACGCTTGCGCGGCACGCCGTCTGATAAGGCATTACAACATCATACCGTGGGCATTGACGCAAGCCTTGCCGTAAGATATAGTTGTACGATATTGTAGCAAACAGGCTTTAACGGAACTTTCATGGGCAAGAATCAGCATGTGGTACCTCGTGACGGACAATGGGCGGTGCTCGGCGCCGGCAACAGCCGTGCAACCTCCCTTCACCCCTCTCAGGCCGACGCCATCTCTTCGGCCCGGGACATCGCGATCAATCAACACAGCGAAGTCGTGATCCACCGCCCCAATGGCCAGATCCGCGACTCCAACTCGTACGGCAACGACCCCTACCCTCCCAAGGGCTAACAAAAGGAAGCACGCAATGACTGACACCGCCGCCAAGAAGGACGATCACGACAAGACCATCGCCGTCGTGGTGAACGGCACCGCGCACCAGGTGCCGAAGAACCACGACCTTACCTACGCGGAGGTAGTGACGTATTTCGACCCGACCTACCCGCAGCATCCGCAGACGGTCTACTCTGTGACCTACACCCGCGGCGAAAAGCCCAAGGTAGGCACTTTGGCGCCAGGCGGCTCGGTCAAGGCGAAGGACGAGATGGAGTTCCATGTTATTCCAACTAGCGAGTCATAATGCCGACATCCAAAAGCTGATCGACCGGGGCTACGCGCTCCG
The DNA here is from genome assembly GCF_040317695.1 of Mesorhizobium sp. M1403. NCBI lineage: Bacteria > Pseudomonadati > Pseudomonadota > Alphaproteobacteria > Hyphomicrobiales > Phyllobacteriaceae > Mesorhizobium > Mesorhizobium sp. M1403. The sequence continues at coordinate 82,865 of NZ_JAMYKY010000022.1, forward strand.
GCTCGACAGCGATTACCTTGTCGTCAGGGACATCCCGTACCTCGACGCCGAGGGAAATCTATGCTGGGGCGCGATTGTCAGCGTCATCAAAGACATTGACGGCACGCGGGTTCGGCCTGAGGACCATCAGGTCTTCTTTGCCGGCGGCGTGCCGTATGGCCTGGACGGCAAGCCGATACCTATGCTCGGCGGCGGTGCGGCCACCGTGTCGCTGGCCAAGAAGGACGTTGTGGTGGAGCGGTCGTTCTCCAACAAGCCGCCCGGCGGCCTGCCTGACTTCTTCGTCAAGATCGAGCACTACCTGTCGATCCTCTCGGGGCCCGCCATTCACAAATACCCTGACGCCAACCCCTTCACGTTCAACGTCGACGAGGATGCCGGCCCCGAAAGTGTTTTCCTTTTCCGCGATACCCTCACCAGCCGTGCGTTGATCGGCGACCTTGCCGCGAAGTTTGCCCGTGAAGTGGTCGCTGTTATCGGACTGGGCGGCACCGGCGCTTATGTGCTGGACTTCCTCGTGAAGACCAATGTGCTTGAAATCAGGGGCTTCGATCCAAAGCCCTTCCACGTTCACAATGCGTTCCGCTCGCCCGGGCGGCTGTTGCAGGACGAACTCGACAAGCCGAAGGCCGAAGTCTACCGGCAGCGCTACGAGAACTTCCGCAAGGGGCTGCATTTCGAGGCCAAAGCCATCGACAACGACTGCGAGGCGGACTTCGCAGGCGTAACCTTCGCGTTCGTCTGCGTCGACAAGGGCACCGCACGGGCGGAGATCTTCGACCTCCTCATGCGTCTGGGCATTCCCTTCATCGATGTCGGAATGGGACTGGTCCGCCAAAACGGTGCACTCGCCGGCATGGTCCGCACGACCACGTTCCTGCCTGAAAACGCCGCCGAAGTCCGCGGCAAGGGGCTGGTGCCCCTCACCGACCCGCCGGGCGACGAGTATCGGCTCAACATCCAGATCGCCGAACTCAACGCGCTCAACGCCAGCATCGCCATGTTGCGCTACAAGCAGCACTGCGGGTTTTACGCGCACGGGGTGCCGGCCTATCATTTGCTGATGAACACCGTCGTGCCACAGTTGTTTGCGGAGCCCGTCGAGTGACGGAACTCCGCCTCGAGAAGGTCCGGTACGTTCCCGCTGAGCCGGAGGCAGGTGTTTTGTACGTCTCTGACGAGTACAAGATCGCCGTGCACCTGTGCGCCTGCGGTTGCGGCAGCAAGGTCCCGATTTCCCTCGGGCCAGCCGGGTGGAGTGTCAGGGAGCGCAATGGAACGCCTACCGTCTGGCCGTCAATCGGCAACGGACAGCTGCCCTGCCGGTCTCACTACATCATCACCGACGGAAAGATCCATTGGGCGCCTTCCATGAGCGCTGCCCAGGCCGTGACCGCCTTGCAACACGACCACCGTCGGCGCGAAGCTCACTATCGCAGGCCGAGGTGGTGGATTCGGGTGTGGAAGAAGGTTCTCGGATGGATTGGCCTCGGCTAGCCGTTGCCAGCAGTCGTCAAGGACTACGGTAACCTATGGCCATCGTGCCAACTCACATTCAGCTGCGAGACGCTCATCATGCAGATGAAGTCAGCTCGAGGCTAACCGAGCCCGGCCTCGACCCATCTGGGCTCAGAGGCATCGACAGCCTTATCATCACTTCTTGAGCAGCTGGCTCAGTGAGCTGACGTTTTTGCGCTTCAGCAGGGTCGAAAGCTTGGCGTCACCACGGATGCCGGGGGCGAAGTCCTCGCCGTAGGTCTTGCGAAGGGTTTCGACCTTGGTATTCCCGTGCTTCTCGCTAATCCGTCCGTCCTGGTCACGATGGCGACCGTCCAATCCAGGTTCACGCACTGTAAAGCTCCATCTTGTCCCGAAGGAATCGGCTACCACCACTAATGGTAGCAAAACCGAGGCATTGGCACAACGCCGGGATCCCAGGTCCGTCATGAACAGGGCGACTAGTCAAGCATCGCCTCGGCAGGGCCATCGCCCGGATCTGCGCTCCCAATAAAGCCGTGGCTTCACAGTCATGTGGGGCGCCACAAGCCGGTCCCTCCCTGCCTGTTTTGCAACGTAAGGATTCACCGCAGCCAGAGTTAGCCATGGCAATGCCTTCTTCATTGGGACGGAGCCGACCGTTTGCAACAGAACCGCCCAGATTCCATCAAGCATACCCTTCTCTCAGGTACCAAACTCGATACCCTCGCTACTAGCGCTTGCATCTTCCTCTTCGCCGTCAACCTCTCCGCTGGCAAACCCGACCGGAATATCCCCCGCCAGCAGCTTATCCTTCGACAGCAATCCGGCGTCCTCGAGCGCTTCAAAGTCCGGCAGCTCGCGCAGCGTGTCGAGCCCGAACTCCAACAGGAATTCTTTGGTCGTAACGTAGGTGTAGGGAGCGCCCGGCGTCGGACTGCGTGGGCCGGAGGCGATCAGCTTCTCGCCGCGCAAGTGGCCGATCAGGTCGCGGCTGATCTCCTTGCCAAAGATCGCCGACAGTTCGGCGCGGGTGATCGGCTGGAAGTAGGCGATGCACATCAGCACGAGCACCTCTGACTGCGTGAGGTCTGCCGCGCGCTCGTTGCCGCCGACCGCGGCGTGAATAGCGTCGGCATAGGCGGGACGTGTCAGATGCTTCCACCCGCCGGCGACGGAGACGAGGTCGTAGGGGCGCCCGCGCAGCTCCTCGCGAACATCGTCAATCAACAGGTCAATGCTGCAGTTCTTGCCAACGATCCGCGCCAACGTCTCGCGACCAACCGGCTCGCTTGAAGCGAAGATCGTTGCCTCGACCCGGTTCATCCATTCGCGCCAGCGCGCTTCCGGCGGCAAATGACCGAGCTCACGGTCGAACAAATCGTCCTCTGATCGACCTTTCCCCCTTCTCGCGCGCGCCGCCTCGGCCATTATCGTCAGAGCCCGTAAATGCGAAAGGTTGGGCGGCCGGACAGCTCGCGCACGGCGCCGAGTTCGAGCAGGCGGTCGAACAGGCGGCGCAGCCCCCGATCGCTCATGCCGGCGATCTTTTCGGATGCGACGATCGCGTCGTCGGACAGGAGTCTTTTGACGACCATGTCCGCCGCCTTGGCCCGGAGTTTTGGAGCGACCGCAAGCAGCCGGTCCGCACGGCGCCCGAGTTCCGCGGACAGATCGATGGCGCGCAACGCGGCCCGCGCCTGCGCGGCAAGCAGACCTTTCGCACGCTCAGGATCTGTCTCAATGCTTGTCGCCACAGCGCTGGCTGCCGATCGAAGCGGGCGAGCGCCCGTGCCCAAGGCCGCTTCGGCACCCAGCAGCGGCACCGCGTGTGTCCAACCCATCCGTTGAGCCAGCAGGGCGTCGGCGAGCCAGGCCCCGACGGCGCGAGCAAAGCCGTGTCGCTCGGCGGCCATGAATGTGCCGGCCAGCGTTGCGATCATGCCAGCGCCGGCCGCGAGTTGCCGAAGATCAGCCGCCAGATCGCTGACCACCTCATCATCCGGGGCGTAGCCGAACTCTTCCAACACCGCGGCGAGGTTTTTCTCCGTCAGCAATTCGTCCCCGGACCGGGCCGCCAGCCGGCGCCAGGCGAGCAGCAAAAGACCGGCCGGGCCGACGGACAAAAAATCGCCCGGTCGCGCGAGCAGCATGGCGTCGCGCAGCGCGCCTTCATCCTCGACGCGGCCAGCCTGCCTTGCCGTTACCGCCGCCGCCGAAAGCGCCAGACGCTGCCGCAAGGCGCCGGCCCATCGCTCCTGCCGACGGACCACCGCATCCAAGGCGCCGATGGCTGCGCCGGCAGTGATGGCAATGTCCTCAACCTCTTTCCCTGTAAGGCTTTGCGCATCGAGAACGGCTCGGCGCAGCCAACCCGGCATCATCGCCCCTCAGGGGCGCCGGGAGGGGCGCCGTGGTGGCGCAGGGAGGGTTTGGGCCGCAGAATCATCGAAAACAAGATGAATCATGACGGCGCTTTTGGCAACCGAAATGCATAAAAAGCGCTGCGCTTGTCGCATTGATAGAACGAACGATAATCTTGCCTTATCATTCGTCCTTTACGAGGTTAGGGGTCCATGGTAGAATTGGCCAGAAAGGTAGAATTTTGGAGTCTTTCGTGTCCCTGAACATCAAAAATCCGGCCACCGTTGCTCTCGCCGATGAACTCGCACGCCGCCAGGGTATCAGTAAGACAGCAGCCATTCATCAGGCCCTGAGCGAGCGCTTGCATCGCTTGGGCTTTGGAGAGACCGCTCAGGAGCGTCTGCTGGCAGAATTGCGCGCCATCCGAGAAAGAGTGGCACGATTGCCTGAACTGGATAGTCGCAGCGACGAGGAGATCATCGGGTATGACGAGCATGGAATCCCTAACTGATGGTGATCGACACCTCAGCTGTTGTAGCGATCCTTCGGAGCGAGCCTGAGGCAGCAAGGCTGGAACGAGCGCTGGTCTTGGACCCAATCCGTCTGGTCCCGGCAACCTGCGTGCTCGAGGCACGCATGGTGCTGGTCAGCAGGCGCGGCGAACACGCATTGGCCGAGATCGATCTTTGGCTGCGCAAAATCGAGGCCGACATCATTCCTGTCGACTCCGAATTGGTTGATCTGGCGACCCAAGGTTGGCTGACCTACGGCAAGGGCCACCACCCGGCGGCGCTGAATTTTGCCGATTGCCTGTCCTATGCTTTGGCAAAGCGTGCGGATGAACCGCTGCTTTTCGTCGGCAAAGACTTCTCCCAAACGGATATCGAAGCGGCATGAGCATGGCTGGCGACGCGCAACGATCATCCGCTGCTTCCGGCGAGGACGACATGCCCGACATCATCGATATCGTCATGCAGATGGGCGATGCCGACCTAGCCTCGTCCCCTCCCCTTCCAGCCATTGCCAATCCCAGCCTGCCTGCGCATCTTGAGGCGCTCGCCGGCCGCGCGCGCGATTATATCGAGGCGGCGAGTTCGGCCAACACGCGCCGCGCCTACGCAGCCGACTGGAAGCATTTTTCGAGCTGGTGCCGGCGCCAAGGCATCGAGATGTTCCCGCCCGATCCTCAGGTCGTCGGGCTCTATATCGCCGCCTGCGCGTCAGGTACGGCCACTGGCGACAAAAAGCCCAACACCGTTTCAACCATCGAGCGCCGGCTTTCGTCGCTCTCCTGGAATTTTGCCCAGCGCGGCCAGCCGCTGGACCGCAAGGACCGGCATATCGCCACGGTGATGGCTGGCGTTCGCAACACCCACGCCTCCCCTCCCCGGCAGAAGGAAGCGATCCTGCCTGAGGATCTGATCGCCATGCTGGAAACCCTCGACCGCGGCACGCTGCGCGGGCTGCGCGACCGCGCCATGCTGCTTCTGGGTTTTGCCGGTGGGCTGCGGCGCTCGGAAATCGTCGGGCTCGACGTTGGTCGCGACCAGACCGAGGATTCTTCTGGCTGGATTGAGTTTTTTCCTGACAAGGGCGTGCTGGTGACCCTGCGCGGCAAAACCGGTTGGCGCGAGGTCGAGGTCGGCCGCGGCTCCTCCGACGCCACCTGCCCGGTGGTCGCGCTGCAAACCTGGCTGAAGCTGGCGCGGATCGGCCATGGCCCTTTGTTCCGAAGGGTAATAGGGCAAGGCAAAAGAGTCGGCGCCGATCGGCTTAACGACCAGGAAGTTGCGCGGCTGGTCAAGCGCACGGCGCTCGCCGCCGGCGTGCGTGGCGATCTGTCGGAGGGCGAACGCGGTCAAAAGTTTGCTGGCCATTCGCTGCGCGCCGGCCTCGCGTCCTCGGCCGAGGTCGACGAGCGCTATGTGCAAAAGCAGCTCGGTCACGCCTCGGCCGAGATGACGCGAAAGTATCAGCGCCGGCGCGATCGTTTCCGCGTCAATCTCACCAAGGCGTCCGGGCTCTGAAAAGCCCCCTCCCTGCCCCGTTTTGTCCGCTGGGATGAGGCGGTCAGATCTCAGGCGATAACATACCTCATCCAGCACAGCGAGCGCTGTATCCAGACTATCGGCGGCCGACGCTTCGTAGTCAGGCATGATCATCAACTGCGTTATGGCACGGCCCACAAGAGGGCATCGCGATAAAAGTACGCCAAACAACGCTAAGGGAGAACAAGCAGTGATCTGATTTCGTTCGACGCTCGTTTTCGAGAGCCGTTCTGGGTCGTTCGCAATCAACTGTGTAGGCAGCGGAGCGAGCAAGGAGCGCCAGATCCGGACAGGGCTGAGTGGGGTGTTTCTCCGAAAGGTGGGCCATGCCCTAAGGGACACGAGATGTAGTGGACTCGTCAATCCGCGCGGTTTCGATTCGCGCACCCGGGCACAACGCTTGGATAAGTCCCATCAGATGCTCTCCGGTGGCCGTCATCTGTTTAGCTGACATTGGGCCGAGGGCTTCCAGCACGAGCCACATGGCGCGGGTATGGACCGTGACCATGGTGCGCCGCCCCTGCCGCCAGTTCCAGCGGCGGCACGTGACACCGGAATCATCGCACCAGATGACTTCGCCCGGTTCGGGATGCTCGGTTACCATTTCACCTTGCTCGATCGTGTCGAATGGCTCCGCTCCCTTCGCAATTAAAAGTCTCGGGACCCCTGGTAGAGATCGAGATCTTCCCCGCCAATCGGAACGCCATACAACACGCTGACGGCATTGTAGGCATCAACCAGTGGGGAAATCCGCGGGAGAGAGCCATCTTTCCGCACCCGCTTGAGCAGGCGAGATCGCCAACGACATGATCTTCGCCCGATGCCCTACAAACACAATGCCAGCCGCCGCCACCGAGTCGCGAAGATGAAATTCAAGGTGACAAACTGGCCGGAATACGAGGCGGGCCTTCGGCGGCGCGGCAGTCTGACGCTGTGGTTGACAGAAGAAGCCTTGGCCAGGTGGCATGCGCCGCGAAGAACGACCCGCGGCGGCCAGCCCCGCTATTCCGATCTCGCCATCGAGGCGGTCTTGACACTGGGATGCGTCTTCGGGCTTCGTCTGCGCCAGAGCGAGGGATTGGCGACCTCGCTGCTCGATCTGATGGGGCTTGATCTACCGGTTCCCGATCACAGACGCCAAGCCGCCGGGCGCAGATATGGGAACCATCGGCCAAGCGGCAGCGGCATCCCGAGGACGGTCCGCTGCATGTGCTGATCGATAGCACCGGATTTGAAAGTCTACGGCGCCGGCCAATGGCTGGAAGACAAGCACGGTGCCAGATCACGCCGGACCTGGCGCAAGCTGCATTTGGTTCTCAATGCCGACAGCGGGGAGATCATCGCCCATTGTCTGACCGACCAGGACGGCGACGATCCCTCGCAGGTGAAGCCGCTGCTCGACCGGATCGACGCAGAGATCGACCAATTCACGGCCGACGGAGCATATGATGGCGGTCCCACCTACTGCGCGGTGCTGCAACACAGCGTCACCGCAAGGATAGTCATCCCGCCACGTTCAACGGCCGTGGAGAGTGATGACACCGGACCACCCGGTCAAAGGGACGGTCACATCACGGCGATCGCCAATGATGGAAGGCTGAATTGGCAGGCGTCCACCGGCTATGGCAAGCGCGCCCTGATCGAGACCGCCGTCGGGCGCTACAAGAGGCTGATCGGACGTCGCCTGCGAGCCCGCTCCTTTTCGGCTCAGCAGACGGAGGTCGCCATCGGCTGCGCCGTTCTCAACCGCATGACGGCGTGCGCACGCCCGGAGTCCGTTCGCTGCCCGGCAAGGCCGACATAGCAGGCGGCATCAAAGAGCTGATTGTGCCTAATGCCACATTTGTGCACCAACGCCTTGTGGCGCGGGCAGCCACAGGCACAGGCTACGCGGAAAATGAAAAGCGGGGCCAACCCATTCGCTTGCACACAGCCTGGGTTTTGCCAGCTCCTCAACCGCAACGTGCTGTCAATCTTCGTCTTGCCATGTCTTGAACGCCGAACTGTTCACGCCATTGGCGCCGCTTTGTCATGCCGTGCCCCGAAATGAGGCCGTCGTTCGAACGATATGCGCAGTTGCTTATCCGCCAGAAACCGGCGAGCCAGATCGGTGTCGCGCTTACCCACGCGTGACACCCAGTCCGAAAACAGGCGAACCGCGCGCCGGTTCATATGCCGCGAAGGACAGACCAGCCAGTATCCCGGAAACTCGATGACCTCGAACTCTATCGAGACCGGAACCAGAGAACCCGACACCAGGTCCTCGAATGCGATGGATGTGCTTTCCAGGACCACACCTGCACCGTCCTTCGCCAGTTGAACCGACATTGACGAACGGTCGAAACGATAGGGATACGTCGTGCGGGCGCCCTGGATACCGTTGCACGGCAGCCAATAATCCCACCGGAAATAGGCCTTCACACTGTCGATCAACCGCGCATGGCGAAGCTGCTCGCGCGGATCCGGTGAGATCGCGCGCAGTTCGGCAAGATAGGAAGGCGAGCACATCGGCAGGATCAGATCGTTGACGACGCAATCCGAATAAAGGCCGGCCCAGCCGCCGTCGCCATAACGAAGATCGAGATCGATGACCTCCGTTTCGAAATCCGAGAAATTGGGCGTGGCGTCGACGCGCAAATTCCAGCTCGGATAGCCCTTGCTGAACTCGGCCAACCGCGGCGCCAGCCATTTCTCGCCGAAGGAAGGACTGACGCGCAGGCTAAGCTGGAAGCTTTCGCGCTGCCGCACAATGGCATTACGCACCTCGCGTATGGATTCGAAAGCCTGGGTCGTGGTCTGGAAGAGCCGCTCACCGTCGATCGTGAGCGAGAGATGGCGCTTTTCGCGCTGAAAAAGGCGCACCCCGAGTTGGTGTTCGAGCAGCCGCAGCTGCTGGCTAACCGCCGAAGGTGTCACCTGCAATTCCTGAGCGGCCTTTGCCACGCCGCCGAGCCGCGCGACTGCCTCGAAATGCGTCATCGAATTGAACTTGATGTCTGACCTCGTCCTCGTCAGTTAAGCTCAGCTACACAGAATGTTAAGAAACGAAAATTGAGCCGAATGTCAATCGGTCGCACAGTGGTCCCGGAAGGAGATACAGGATGGAGCCGAGTTCAACCCAAAGCTTGGGTAGCGCCGGCAACGTGCCGGGAGTTGGACAGGTATGGACCAGGAAGCCCCTGATCGAAGCTGCCAATATCGAGAAGAGTTATGACGCAACCCGTGTCCTGCGGGGTGTGAGTTTTCAGGTCCGGGCCGACGGAATCCACGCGCTCCTGGGCGGCAACGGCGCCGGCAAAAGCACTCTCATCCGCATCGTCACAGGGCTGACCTCACGCGAAGCCGGCGAGATTGGCTTCGCCTCGTCGAAGGCCGACCACAACAGCCCGATCATCGCGGTGGTGCATCAGGAGCTGGCGCTGTTGCCCGAGCTGTCCGGTCGCGGAAAACATCGGCATTGTGCATGCGAGGTCGGGCTGGTCGCAGATCAGCCGTCGCCGCACGCGCGAAACTGCGCTCGGAGCGCTCCAGCTGATCGACCCAGCGATCGGCGAAGCGATCATCGATAATGCCGGCACGCAAATTGTCCCTCCACGAAGGCCAGATCGTCCGGATCGCTCGTGCCCTTTCCACCGGAGCCGAAGTGCTGCTTCTCGATCCCGGCGATCCGGTTGGGGAAACGCGCTGGCTGCAGGAGATCGCCAACAAGCGAGGCTTTCCGCATGGCATCGTCGGCTATGCCGACCTGTCCCAACCCGACGTCGGCGACCTCCTCGACCGCCACATGGAATATCCGAACTTCCGTGGCATGCGGCGGCCGATGAATTATCATCCCGACCCCGCCAAGACCTATCTGGCGCGGCCGGAGGTCAGTCGTACGCCCGAATGGCGGCGCGGCTTCCGGGAGCTGGCGAAGCGCGGGCTGAGCTTCGACCCGCAGCTCTACTATCCGCAGATGAGCGAGTTCCTCGAACTGGCGCGCGACTTTCCCGACGTGCAGATCATTCTCAATCACACCGGCATGCAGGTCGACGGCGCCGAGCATCGAGGAGGCGATCGCAGCCTTCGGCGTCGGCCGCTCGATGTTCGCGACGAACTTCCCCGTCGACAAGCTGTTCTCGAGCTTCGACGCCATTTTGAACGCCTTCAAGGAAATTACGATCGCCCACACGAGGAGCGGCTCGCGCTGTTCCATGACAACGCCGCCCGGTTCTACCGACTTTAGATCACCGGCAAACAGAAATAGCAGGAGAGTTCGACTTGTTGCTGAAGGGCAAGGCCGTGGTGATTTCGGGGGCCGCGGGCCCCCGGGGAATTGGCCGCTCCACGGCAGCGCTGATGGTACAGCACGGGGCTCGCGTTGCAATACTCGACCTCGATGACGGGCAAGCGCGTGACGCCGCTGCGTCGCTTGGACCCGACCATATCGGCCTTGCGTGCAACGTCGCGGACCTCGACGCCTGCAAGAGGGCGGCGGCGCAAGTGACAGAAACCTTGGGCAGGATCGATGTGCTCTGCAACAATGCGGGCGTCACGCAGCCGGTCAAGACGCTGGAGATCAGCGCGGCTGACTGGGACCGCATCCTCGATGTCAACCTACGCGGCGTGCTCCATCTCAGCCAGGCATTCATCCCGAACATGCGCGAAAATGGCGGCGGCTCGATCATCTGCATGTCGTCAGTTTCGGCCCAGCGCGGCGGCGGCATCTTCGGTGGCCCGCACTATTCGGCTGCCAAGGCGGGTGTTCTGGGGCTTGCCAAGGCCATGGCGCGCGAATTCGGTCCCGAAGGCATCCGCGTCAACTGCATCACACCGGGCCTGATCCAGACCGACATCACCGGCGGCAAACTGACCAACGCCATGCGCGCCGACATCATCAAGGGAATCCCGCTCAGCCGGCTGGGCGAGGCGCGCGACGTAGCCGGCGCCTATCTCTTCCTGGCTTCCGATCTGGCCAGCTACATCACCGGCGCCGTGATCGATGTCAACGGTGGGATGCTAATCCATGGCTGAGTGGACAACGGAGCTTGAGATGCCTCGCGCTGGCAGCAATGTCAGCCTGGCCGAACGAGCCTATCGTATCCGCCGACACGCCGTGCGGATGGGTCAAGTCCAGGGCCAAGGTTATGTCGGACAGGCGCTGGGTGTCGCCGACGTGCTTGCCGTCGCCTATTTCCATGCGCTTCGTTACCGGCCGGAGGACACGTTGTGGGAGGGACGCGACCGCTTCCTGCTGTCGATCGGACACTATGCGATCGCGCTCTACGCGGCTCTGATCGAAGCGGGCGTGCTGCCGGAGGAAGAGCTCGAAACCTATGGCAGCGATGAAAGCCGTATGCCGATGTCCGGCATGGCGCCATACACGCCCGGCATGGAGATCACCGGCGGCTCGCTCGGTCACGGCCTTGGCATTGCCGTTGGCATGTGCATGGGGCTGACGCGCAAGCGAAGCGACAGTTTCGTCTACAATCTTTTGTCCGACGGCGAGCTCGGTGAGGGCTCGACCTGGGAAGCCGCGATGTCGGCCGCCCACCACAAGCTCGACAATCTCATTGCCATTGTCGACTTCAACAATCAGCAGGCCGATGGTCCGTCGACGGCCATGCTCTCCTCCGAACCGGTGACCGACAAGTTCGAGGCGTTCGGCTGGCATGCGCAGCGCGTCGACGGCACCGACATCGAGGCGGTCCGCAAGGCCTTCGACATGGCGCGCGGCCTGAAGGAACCTCGTCCGCGTGTGATCGTTTGCGATACGCGC
>NZ_JAMYKY010000023.1:0-85487 GCF_040317695.1 Mesorhizobium sp. M1403
CGGTGCGTGGCGTTGGGCGCGCGTGGATCAGGCACCGCGCCAAAGTAGCTCTCAAGGCAGGAAATGGCAGTCGCTCCTTCGCTCACCTGCCTCTCCAAAGAATCCTTTCTCAGCCTAAACTCAACCCCAAAATCGCCATATGCGATTCCCCTGCCCTCAAGGGGGGAGATTGGCAGCTTCGCCGAAAGCGCCCTTCTTTGGAGACTAGCGAAAGCCGAAGTGACATCCAATCTCCCCACTAGAGAGGGAGATGTCCGGCAGGACAGAGGGGGGCGCGACGGATCGCGGCGGGTCGGTCCTATTTCCCACGCACCGCCTGCTGATAAACATCAGGCTTGAAGCCGACCAGGATGCGCTCGCCAAGTTCCAGCACCGGACGCTTGATCATCGTCGGCTTGGCCAGCATCAGCGCCTTGGCCTTCTTCTCGCCCAGGCCCAGTCTGTCCTCCTCAGACAGTTCGCGAAACGTCGTGCTCGCCTTGTTGAGCAGAATTTCCCAGCCGACCTTGCCTGACCAGCCGTTCAGCCGATCCGCATCCAGCCCCTCGACTCTATAGTCGTGAAAGCGGTAAGCGATATTGTGGTTTGCCAGCCAGACACGCGCCTTCTTGACCGTATCGCAGTTGGTGATGCCGTACATGGTGATCGTCAAAACGCGTCCTCGCACCGGTCGAAGCTGACGGCACCCTAAAACCGCGCCTCTCACTTTTCCAGCGGCCTTGCCGGGCATCCTGATTTTTGCGCTTGCCAATAGTAAGGAATTTTCCTAACTATTTTCCCGAGCTAATTTTGGTCACGCGGAATGGCCGAGGCAAGGAAATGACCATGACGAGCCTGCAGACCGAAAGCCCCCCGCCGATCGACGGCATTTTCCGGGCGCTCGCCGATCCGACCCGGCGGCGCGTGGTCGAGCGGCTGAACCGAAGCCCTGCCTCGGTCAGCGAGCTTGCCCAGCCCTTCGAGATGGCGCTGCCCTCCTTCATCGAGCATCTCAGGGTTCTGGAAGGCTGCGGGCTGGTGCGTTCGGAGAAGGCCGGCCGCGTCAGGACCTACCGGCTTGCGCCGGAGCCGCTGACGCTCGCGGAAAACTGGCTGGCCGAGCAGCGGGCGCTGTGGGAGCGCCGTCTCGACCAGTTCGACGATTACGTGCTGAAACTCAAGGAGAAAGACAGATGAATATGGTCCCGTTGTTCCAACCCGATCCGAAGCTCGACCTCGTGCTCGAACGGACGATCGAGGCGCCGCGAGAACTGCTGTGGACGGCCCTGACGAGGCCCGAGCATGTCCGCCAATGGTTCACGCCGAAGCCGTGGATCATCACCGATTGCGAGATCGACCTGCGGCCCGGCGGTCTGTTCCGCACCCGCATGCAGTCGCCCGACGGCAAGGAGGTCAACGACAGGCGTTGCTGCTACCTCGAGATTGTTCAGAACGAGCGGCTGGTGTGGACCGATGCGCTGCTGCCCGGCTACCGGCCGTCAGGCGACCCATTCATCACAGCGGTCATATCGCTGCAATCGCAGGGCGAGGCGACGCGCTACACCGCGACCGCTATCCACCGCGACGAAGCCACGCGCAACAGCCACGAGGAGATGGGCTTTTACGGCGGCTGGGGCACGGTGGCGGATCAGTTGGCGGGCTACGTCAAGACGATCTGAGGGGACCCTGGCTTGGCTCACATTGCGGCCACGGAATCGTCGTGGCCGTTCAACCGCCAGCGCCCGAGCTCTTCGTACCGGCCTTGCCGGATCAGACTGCGGATGAGCACAAAGTCACGTACGGTCCAGCTGATCGGTTCGATCGCCCGTTCTCGAACCCTTTGAACCCGCAATTTGTCACGAAGCAATGTAACATGAGGTTCAAAGGAGCTCCCCACAAAGGGCTTCAGCGGGCTGTCGGCGATCAGGGCGGTAAGATTGCGCCAGAACGCTTGCAGCGGCGGGACGCCGTCGCTGCCACGCAGCACCAACGCACCGCCGCCGAAAGCCGACAACCGATCGAACGACACCTCAAACGGTTCGCCTGGACCATCGAGGCGACGTGGCGGGCGATTTTGACCAATTCCTCCGGCAGTCCATCATAGTCGCCGAGCCCAATAAGCGAGATGTGCAGGCGTTCCGCCGGAAACACTTGCCCTCGCAATCCCGATTCTCGCCGCCAGACGGCGGCCCGGCGTGCAAGCGGCACGGCGATCGTACTTTCAAGAAGAATGGCGAAGAACAGCCGGTCATTCCAGCGCCGATCCAGCTCCTGCCAGTTGAACACGGCTTGGCCGTTTTCGGTGATCCTGAATGCGGGCAGCTCATTCATGTTCATTGCTCCTCTAAAAGCCATTGCCGCCCAGCCAAGCAGAATAGAACAAAAAGGGAACAAGTCAAACGGAAATGATACGAGCGCCGGTACTGGCAGCACCAACGCTCGCAACCACATTTCGGTCGGCCGTATGTTGATGGCTCAGTCGCCGTAGCCGATGATGCCCTTGATCTCGAGGAAATCGTGGATCGCCCGGTCGGCGTATTCGCGGCCGTTGCCTAGCTGGACAGCATAGGGCAGTTGGCGCCACGGCGCAGGCTGATATGCGCCACGTCGCCGACGCTGAATTGAAAACCCTCCGCCCGGCGCGGCGCGTCGATCACCACCTGTGTCCCCTGCCCCAGCTCTGCATGAAGGCGCAAGGTGCGGCCGTGAAAGACGATGCTGTTCACCCGCACCGGTGCAGTACCGGCCGCGGCCTCTGTCGTCGCCAAAAGGTCCTCCGGACGCACGCCGATGGTGCGCACCGTGCCCTCGCCAGGCAGTTCGCCCGTCTCCGAAACCGCTTCCAGCGGCAGGGCGCCGGCGGCGAACCGCAAGCGCTCGCCGTCACGGCCGACGAAGCGCGACTGCAGAAGGTTCATCGTGCCGATGAAGCTGGCAACGAATTTGGTGGCGGGCCGGTCGTAGAGGGTCGCCGGCGGCGCAATCTGCTCGATGCGGCCTTTGTTCATGACGACGATGCGATCAGAGATCGACAGCGCCTCGGTCTGGTCGTGCGTGACCATGACGAAAGTGGTGCCGAGGCGCGACTGCAGCCGCTTCAATTCGACCTGCATCTGTTCGCGCAGATGCGCATCGAGCGCCGACAGCGGCTCATCGAGCAGCAGCACGCGCGGTTCGCAGACGATGGCGCGGGCAAGCGCGACGCGCTGGCGCTGGCCACCCGACAATTCGGACACGCGGGCGCCGAGCTTCTCGGCAAGGCCGACCATGTCGAGCGCTGCGCCGACGCGCTTCGCCTGTTCGGCACCGGCGAGCTTGCGCAGCGACAGGCCGAAGCCGACATTTTCGGCGACGTTCATGTGCGGGAACAGCGCGTAGTCCTGGAATACGGTATTGACCGGACGGTCGAAGGGCCTGAGCGCGCTGATGTCGCGGCCTTCGAGCAGAACCTTGCCGCTCGACGGGCTTTCGAAGCCGGCGATGACCCGCAGGCTGGTGGTCTTGCCGCAGCCGGATGGTCCGAGCAGGGTCAGGAACTCGCCGCGCGAAATATCGAGATCGACGGCGTCGAGCCCGACGATGCCGCCGGGGAATATCTTGGAGACCTTGTCCAGCCGGACGAGCGGATCAGGCGCCATCGCGAACCTCGGACGGTTTGGTCGTGTTGACCCACAGGATCTGGCAGCGCTCGCTGCCCGGATTGCGGAAGGCATGCAGCAAGGTGCTCTTGAAGGCGAAGCTGTCGCCGGCCTTCAGGCCGTATCTGGTCGAATCGACCACCAGCTCGACCTCGCCCGAAAGGACGAACCCGAATTCATGGCCTGCATGGGCGTAGGCTTCGGCGGTGCCGCCACCGGCCTCCACCGTCACCAGCATGCCGGTCAGCGTAGCGGCCGGCGGCGACAGCAGTGCCTTGGCAATGCCTTCCGACTTGACCGGGATCTGCCGCCGGCTGTTGGCGCGCACACAATAAAGATCGTTGCCGGCGTCGTTGCCGTCGGCGATCAGCGCGGACGGCTCGATGTCGAGGGCGGCGGCGAGCGGCCAGATCACTCGGACCCGCAATGACGACATGCCGCGCTCGATCTGGCTCAGCGCTCCGATCGAGACGCCGGCTTTGGCTGCAAGTTCGGCCAGCGAGAGATTACGCTCCAGCCTTAGCGCCCGCACGCGCCGGCCGACCCTGACGTCGGCGTCGTCCTTCGGCTTCTCAGCCGCTTCGTCCAGCATGTCCATTCGTTCGTCCTTGTTTGGTAAGGTTTCCCCTTCTCCCCTTGTGGGAGGAGGTGGATAGGCGCGAAGCGCCGAAACGGATGAGGGGTGTTGGGCGGAGTGCCGTCGGTGCCATCTGGAACACCCCTCATCCGTCGCCTTCGGCGACACCTTCTCCCACAAGGGGAGAAGGAAGAAGCAGGCTCAGCCGCCCGCCTTGACCTTCTCGAACATCTTGGCGAGTTCATCATTCTGTTTCATCGGCCCGGTGAAGATGGTGGTCTTCAGCATCACTTCCGGATCGGACGGCAGCTGCAATTTCTCCAGCTCCTCCTTCGGCACGGCAGCGAAAGCCGAGCTGGTCGAGCTGCCATACCCATAGGCCTGG
This sequence comes from Mesorhizobium sp. M1403, assembly GCF_040317695.1. Lineage (NCBI taxonomy): Bacteria > Pseudomonadati > Pseudomonadota > Alphaproteobacteria > Hyphomicrobiales > Phyllobacteriaceae > Mesorhizobium > Mesorhizobium sp. M1403. The sequence continues at coordinate 4,580 of NZ_JAMYKY010000023.1, forward strand.
ATCAGGTATTTGCCCGAGTCCGTTTCCAGCCGGCTGTTGATGAAGTCATAGGCGAGGTCGACGTTCTTTGCGTCCTTGAGCATGACGAAACCGCAAGCCCAGGTCAGCATGCCTTCCTTCGGCTTCATGAACTCGACAGGCACGCCTTGCTTCTTCAGCGACGTGGCCGAGGCATTCCAGGTCATGGCGGCGACCAACTGCCCGCTCGCCAGCGCCTGTTCAACCGATGTCATGTCCGTGGTATAGTTCGAGAGCAGCGGGCGCTGCTCGCGCAGTTTCTCCGCAACCTTGTCCATCTGTTCCGCCGTCATGTCGAATGGATTGACGCCGGCAAGAAGGGCCGCCACCACCGGCGTGTCGTGGACGGCATCGATGGTCGCCATGCGCCCGGCATATTGCTTGTCCCAGAGCAGGCTCCAGCTCGCTTCCGGGTTCTTCACCAGATCGGTGCGGTAGAGAATCGAGGTGTTGCCCCAGTCCCATGGCACCATCCAGACCTTGCCGTCGCCGGCCTGCAGGTCGGGCAGGTTCTTGAAGACCGGGAAGATCGAATCCCAGTTCTTGATGCGCTTGGTGTCGATCGGCTGCAGCAGGCCTTCCTTGTTCCAGCGCGCCACCTTGTCATAGCATGGGTGCGCGACATCGGGGCGGAAGCCAGCCTTGACCTTGGTGAAAGCGTCATCGTCGTCGCCGAACATCGAGGCTTCTACACCATCCGGGTGCGCGGCGAGGAAGCTCTTGTTGAAGTCGGGCAGTTCATAGCCCGACCAGGTGAAATATTGCAGCTTGTCGCCGGCAAAGGCGACAGTCGACGCAAGCGCCAGCGCGAAGGCGGCCAGTCCGGTTTTCGCTGTCTTTGTCGTTATCGATTTCAGGTCGAATGCCATTGCAGTTCTCCTCTTTCGGTTTCTTCTGGTTTTGACGGGCTGGCGGGCGCTGGCCGCTGAGCGGCGGCATGCCCGCGATGGCGCAGGATTTCGGCGAGTGCGGCGATGACGAAGGACACGGCCAGGATTGCCGTGCCCAGCGCCATGACGGTCGGCAGCGATTTCGGAAAGCGCAGCTGGCTCCAGATATAAAGCGGCAGCGTCGGCTCGGTGCCGGCGAGGAAGAAGGCGACGATGAACTCGTCGAACGAGGTCAGGAAGGCCAGCATGAACGCCGAAATCATGGCGGGCAGGCTGAGTGGCAGCATCACCCGCCTGAAGGTCGTCCAGTCGGAGGCGCCGAGGTCGAGTGCTGCCTCACGGATGGTCTTCGGAATGGCGGCGAAGCGGCTGCGCATGACCACCACCGTCGTCGGCAGCGCCATCAATATGTGGCCGAGCACAATGGCAATGCGCGACGGCCCAAAGCCGGCGAGGTTGACCAGGATGAGCAGCGATATGCCGACGATGACGCCTGGGATCAGGATCGGCAGCCGGGCAATGGCACTGATCGTGGCGGCCAGCGGCGAGCGGCCGTAGAGGTCCATATAGGACACGGTAATGCCACAGAGCGTGGCGCCGGTGGCGGCAATGGCGCCGATGACGAGGCTGTTGGCGAGCGCACCGGACAGCGCCGAATTGCCTAACAGCGTGCCGTACCATTCAAGCGTAAAGCCTTGCAGGGGAAATGCCGCCTGGACGGAATTGTTGAAGGAAAACAGCGGGATCAGCAATATCGGCAGATACAGGAACACCAGATAGGCAAGGACGTAGGCTCCCAGCCAGCCGCCGCCCTGCCTTGCATCGATACGCGTCCCGTTCATGTGCGGCTGCCGTATCGGCGGTCGGCGAAGCGCACCACCAGCACCACGGCGAGAATGACCAGCATGACGGCGACGGCGAGTGCGGCGCCGAACGGCCAGTCATTGGCCTTGCCGAACTCGGCCTGGATAAGCGTGCCGATCATGGTGCTGGCCGGGCCGCCGACCAGCGCCGGCGTGACGTAGTCGCCGACCGTCGGCACAAAAACGACGAGGGCCGCGGCCAGCACGCCAGGCATCGAATTTGGCAGCACGATGCGGCGGAAGCTGGTGAACGGTTTTGCGCCGAGATCGGAAGCGGCTTCGAGCAGCGATCTCGGGATGGTGTCCAGCGCCACATAGATGGGCAGGATAGCGAACGGCGCATAAGCGTGGGCGAGCGTGACAACGACTGCTGTCGGCGTATTGAGGAAGGCCAATGTCGGCTCCGACCAGATGCCGCTTTCAATCAGCGCCGAGTTCAGCACGCCATTATAGGCAAGCACGATCTTCCAGGCGAAGACGCGCAGAAGATAGCTGGTCCAGAACGGCAGGGTCAGCAGGAACAGCAGCAGCCCACGCCGCCGCCCGGCATGGAAAGCGAGATAATACGCAACGGGATAGGCGGTGACGACGGTTGCCAGCGTGACCAGGCCGGCGACGCCCAGCGAGCGCAGCGTCACCGTCCAGTACAGCGGATCGGTGGCCACAGTGACGAAATTCGCAAGCGTAAAACCGGCCCCCAGCAGCGAGCCGTCATTGCCGCGGAAGGCGAGGAAGAACACCAAGCCAAGGGCGAAAAGGATCAGCAGAAAGGTGACCAGCCCGCCGGGCAGCAGCATAGCGAAGCGGAAGCCCGGCGAAGACCGGGTTTCCGGCAGCGGCTGCGTTGCGGCAATGGTCGACATTGACTGTCCGTCGAAATTTGAAATCGACTAAGCTTTTTTCATATTGGTGAAACTGTCAAGCTGTTTCACGTTTGGGAATGAAAGTCAGCGTTCGAACGCGTCCAGCATCCGGTACCAGGCGATGGTCGCGGCAACGCCGACCTGCCGAAACGCGTGAAAAGGGATCGGCCGGATCGGCGATATCGGGAACGGCAATTGCCTGGTGTCGCCGCTCGACAGATAGGAGGCGATGCGCTCGCCAAGCGCGGTCATCAGGCCGATGCCGCGGCCCTGGCAGCCGACGACCGCCAGGAGACCCTTCTCTGGCTCGTGGATATGCGGGAGATGGTCCGGCGTCATTGCCACCCTGCCGAACCACCGCTTTTCAATGGCAATGTCTGACAGCGCCGGATAAAGCCGCAGCAGAGCGCGTTCAAGATGCGCCCAGTCGGCCGGGCCGTTCGGCAAAGCCATGCGGCCGCGCCCGCCGAGCACCAGCCGGCCGTCGGCACTCTTGCGGTAATAGACGAGGATGCGGCGCGAATCCGAAACCGCCTGCCCTTCCGGCAGGATCGCCGCAGCGAGATTGGACGATAGCGGCGCTGTCGCGATCTGGAAGGAATGCAGCGGAACGATCGTCTCGGCGAGGCCGGGGAGCAGGCCGCCGGTATAGGCGTTGGTCGCCAGAACGACCACCTTGGCCTTCAGTTCGGCGCCGCTTTCCGCCGAAACGTGCCAAATGCCAGCATCCTTGCTGATCTGCATCACGTTCTGGCGTTCGGCGATCTTCACGCCCGCCGCGGCAGCGACGCGCGCCAGTTCCGACGTGTAGGCGAGCGGATCGATGACACCGGCGCGGCGATCGAGCCAGCCGCCGAGATAGCCTTGCGCGCCGGTCATCGTCGCAATCTCCGTCGCGCTCAGCAGCCGGACATCGGCGCCGCGGGCGCGCCACTGCCGATCCCGGTTTGCCGCCGCTTTTAGCGCGGTCTCGGTATGCGCCGCCTGGATCCAGCCATTACGGACGAACGGCACCGCCAGTCCTTCGTCGCGGATCAATTCGAAGACGGTGTCAGCGGTCGAGGCGGCAAAGTTGACGAGCGCTTCGCCGCGCTCCAGACCAAAATGCTCCAGCAGCCAGTCCGGATCGTATTTCAGGCCGGGAATGACCTGACCGCCGTTCAGGCCGGATGCGCCATTGCCGATTTCGCCGGCGTCCACCACCTGGACGGCAAGACCGAGCCGGGCGGCGTGCAAGGCCGTCGACAGCCCCATGATGCCGCCGCCGACGATGACGACATCGACGCGTCGGCCGGCTGGAAAAAGCGACTGGAACGCGGTTGCTGTCCGCGGCTTTTGCCAGATTGGATCGGAAAACCGTAAGCGCAAGCGTCACCTGGAGATTTCAGTAAGTGAAAACCCTAGCGACGGTTTCATTATTTTGAAAGAGCGTTTTCCATGGCCATTGGCGCACGTCAGGCTCGATCAAGGTCCAGCGATGCGAAGACCGCTGGAAAGAATTGACAAAGCTCACCCTGGAAGCGGGATAGACGTTTGGCGGGAATTTGTTGAAAGTGCCGCGGCCAAAGGACAAGACAACAGGAAACGTAAGTCATGACGAACGCCACACATTTGCCCGCCGAGGGCCTCTTCGTAGGCCGCGCCCGGACGAGCGATGCTTCCCATCCGCTGGTGGTCACGGTGCGCGACGGCACGGTCTTCGACATCACGTCAAATGTGGCACCGACCGTACGCGACATTTGCGAATTGCCGGATCCGGCAGGACACGTCCGCTCGGCCAAGGGGCGGCCGATCGGCCCGCTCGAAGCCATTGCCGCCAACAGTTTCGAGACAGCGCGCGATCCGGGAACGCCGTACCTGCTGTCCCCCGTCGACCTGCAGGCGATCAAGGCGTCTGGCGTTACCTTTGTCGTCAGCCTGCTCGAGCGCGTCATCGAGGAACAGGCGCGCGGCTCGGCGGAGAAGGCGGACGCCATTCGAGCCGACATCGCCGGGCTGATCGGCCACGATCTGTCGAAGCTCAAACCCGGCTCGCCGGAAGCGATGGAGATCAAGGCCAAGCTGATCGCGCGCGGCGCCTGGTCGCAATATCTGGAAGTCGGCATCGGGCCCGATGCCGAGATCTTCACCAAATGCCAGCCGATGGCCTCGGTCGGCTTCGGCGCCGATGTTGGCCTGCATCCGGTTTCGACATGGAACAATCCGGAGCCGGAGATCGCCATGATTGCCGCCAGCAGCGGCAGGATTGTCGGGGCGACGATCGGCAACGACGTCAATCTGCGCGACGTCGAGGGACGCTCGGCGCTCCTGCTCGGCAAAGCCAAGGACAACAACGCTTCGGCAGCACTTGGCCCCTTTATCCGGCTGTTCGACGAGACATTTTCCATCGGCGACGTGAAGAAGGCGGTCGTACGGCTGAAGGTCGAGGGCGAGGACGGGTTCTCGCTGGAGGGCGCCAGTTCGATGGCCGAGATCAGCCGTTCGCCGGAAGAGCTGGTCGCAGCCGCCATGGGGCCGCACCACCAGTACCCGGACGGGCTCGCGCTCTATCTCGGCACGATGTTCGTGCCGTCGAAGGATCGCGGCGAAAAAGGCAAGGGTTTTACCCACAAGGTCGGCGACATCGTCACCATCTCGTCGGAGAAGTTCGGCGCCTTGGTCAACCGCGTGCGGCTGTCACCCGACTGCCCGCACTGGACCTATGGCGCCAGCCATCTGATGCGCGACCTCGCCAGAGCCGACCTGATCTGAATAGAGAACGATCCAATTCGGCAGTAACCAGGCCGTGAACCGCCTCTATTTCGGGACGGGCAAGCAGGAGCCGCCGAGGATCAGATGGGTCGGAAAGGCGATGCGTTGCGCCGGCCGCTCGCTCTGGCCGCCGAGCCGCTCCAGCAGAAGCTGTGCCGCGGTGCGGCCGATCTCCTCGACGGCCCGGTCGATGAGCGTGATCGGGCAGGGATAAAGCAACGCGACGTCCGACCTGTCGCAGCCAATCAGCGAGATATCGCCCGGGACCGAAACGCCTTGCTGCTGGATGGCGCGCAGCACGCCGACCAGAATGCGGTTGCCGGCGGCGATGATGGCGGTTGGACGCTCCTTCATCTGCAACAGGGCGGTGGCCTCGCGGAAACCGAAGTCCACCGAGAGGCTTTGCGAGCGGATCAGATCCTGCGTCACCGGCAGGCCGCTGCGCTGGAACGCCTCGACGAAGCGCGCACCCGTTCACGGCCCGGCCTGATGTCGCTGCCGGCCGTGATGATGGCAATGCGACGGTGCCCGAGTTCGATCAGATAGCTTGTCGCCTGCCGTAACCCGGTGGCGTGCTCGGTCAGCACCGCGTCGATCTCGAGCGGAACGTCGCGATCGAGCAGTGCTGATGGAATCCGCAACTCCTTCAAGCGCTTGATGGTGCGCGCATCCTGTTCGTTGTTAATGGTCATGATCATGCCGTCGGCCCGCCCATGCTGCAGCATGCCGATCGCCGCCGCCTCCTCGGTGGCGCGGCCGTTGGTGCTCATCAGGTAAAGCGAATAGCCGCGCTGGCGCATTTCCGCGTCCACCGCCTTGAAGCAACTGGCATGCCAGGGACTGGCAATGTCGTCGATGACGAAACCAACCGTCATGGTGTTTCGACGGCGCATGTTCTGGGCGCGCGAATCGGGCTGGAAGCCGAGCGACTGGATTGCCGCGCGTACCTTCCCCAACGTCTCCGGCCTGACAGTCTCAGGCGCGTTCAAGCTCCGTGAAACGGTTCCGACGGACACGCCGGAAACGCGCGCCACGTCGCGTATTGTCGCCGCCAGAATCCGGGTTTTCCATGTCGCGAAACTGAAAATCGAACGCGACATGATGAATGCTGGCGACTTCCGCGTCTCGCCGCTGGAAGTCGAGGCAGCGCTTGCGCCCTGCCCCGGCGTCGCCGAGATCGCCGTTGCCGAACACCGGGTGCGCGACGATGTCTCGGTCATCGCGGCCTATGTCGTGCGCAAGGCAGGCGTCAGCGTCAGCGCCGAAGATATCGTCGCCCTGGCGGGGCAAAGGCTCGCCGCCTACAAACGGCCGAAACAGGTGTTCTTCGTGCCGAGCCTGCCGCGCAGCGCCAACGGCAAATTGCTGCGCCGAAATCTCGCGCCGGACTGAAGTGGTTCAGGTCTTCTGCGTCGGCTTCTTTGCGGCTCCCCGACCCCCAGCGAAGCGGGCGAGCACCGCCTCGGTATCGGCGTCGAACGGACGGCCCTGATGACGCAGGCGGCCGGGTGTCTTCGACATGCCGGCAACGACATTCTGCATCACCACGCCGTCCACTTCGGCGATCATACCGCGGGCGCGGAAATGCTCGTCGTCAAAGATGTCCTTCATGTCGAGGACCTTGGCGATTGCCGCATCGACGCGGCGGAACTCGCGCAGCACCTCCTCGGATGGCCGGCCGGCGACCCAGGCGGCGACATAGGCCTCCAATGCCTCGCGGTTCTGGCTGCGGGCCTGGAAGCCGGCAAAGCGGGGATCGTCACCGTGACCGATCAAGGCCAGGACGCGGCGGGCGACTGAATCGGACGAGCTCGAAATCGCCACCCACACGCCATCGGCGCAGCGATAGGTGCCGCGCGGGACGGTGTAGGGGATGCCGGAGCCGAGCCGCGGCTGCAGATAGCCGAGATGGGCATAGGCGGACGGTAACGGCCCCATGATCTGGAACATCGAGTTGAGCAGATTGACGTCGACTGTCTGGCCTTCGCCTGTCCGCTCGGCATGACGCAGCGCCGCCAGTGCCGCAAAGGCGCCGACAAGGGCGGTGACTTCGTCGGTCATGGCGATCGGCGGCAGAAGCGGCGGGCCCCCGGCCTCGCCGAGGAGCCCGGAAAACCCACTCATCGCCTCGGCAATCGTGGCGAAGCCCGGATGCATGGCATAGGGACCATCCTGGCCGAAACCGGTGATGCGCAGGATCACCAGCCTGGGATTGCGGCGCAGCAGTTCGTCCGGCGCAAAACCCAGCGCCTCGAGCTTGCCCGGCCGCATGTTCTCGATCAGTACGTTGGCGTCGAGCAGCAGCGACCAGAGATTTTCCTTGCCGGTATCGGTCTTGAGGTCGAGCGCAATGACCTGCTTGTTTCGGTTGACCAGTTTCCAGAAATAGGAATCCGTTTCCCCCGGACCGGTCCACCCCATGCGGCGGGTCGGATCGCCGCCCGGCCCCTCGACCTTGATGACCTCCGCGCCGAAATCAGCAAGATAACGGCCGGCACCCGGCCCGGCTACGACGGTGGCCAGCTCGATGACGCGGACGCCGTCGAGCGGCCCCGACGCTTCGGCCTTCGGCACGGTCTTGGTCGCTGGCGGAGCCGGCTTGTCCATCACGCGTCCTTCCCGGGGCGCAGCGGCAGCAGGACCGAGCGCGTGAATGTGCAGACTTTGAGCCGGTCCTGGTTGAACCCATCCGTGCGAACGGTCAAAACCCCCTCGCCCTGCCTGGAGGCGGATGGACGCTGCGCCAGTATTTCGGTCTCGCCATAGAGCGTATCGCCATGGAACAACGGAGCGAGATGGCGCAGCTCGCTAAGGCCGAGATTGGCGACCGCGCGTCCGGAAATGTCGGGTACGCTCATGCCGAGAAGCAGCGAGTAGACATAGGTGCCGACGACGACATTGCGGCCTTGCGCCATTTCGGTCACGGCGAAATGGCGGTCAATGTGGAGCGGGCTGGCCGCCATGGTCAGCAGGCAAAAAAGGTGGTCATCGGCCTCGGTAACGGTCTTGCCCGGCCAGTGCTTGAACACGTCGCCGATCTCGTAGTCGTCGAGATACGAGCCAAACCTTTCGTCGCGGGCCGAATGAACCCTCGGCATGTCAGACCTCGAGCACCAGGGTCGGGGCGCCGGTCCTCACGTCATCGCCGACAGCGATCAATATCTCGATGACGGTTCCGGCGAAGGGTGCGGGAACTTCGACCTGGGTTTTGTCGGTCTCCACCGTGAAGAGGGTTTGCCCCTCGGTGATCTTGGCACCGATGCTGGCCTGGATTTCGCTGATGACGACTTCATCGACGGCATCGCCGACCTTGGGCATCTTGAGTGTGGAACGCATCGTCAGTTCTCCGTCCGCAAGGCGAGGGTTGAAGGAAGTCCGCCGGCTGGCAGCCAGGCTTCGCGGCGGATGGGCGCTTGAAAACACCCACTTCTTCGTTGCCAGACGACAAGACCCCCGCCAAGATCGAGCGCAAAGACTTCGGTGAAATTCGAGGCGGCACGCGTTCTCATCACAGCGCCTTGCCCGTGGTGCCGTCGAAGAGATGCGCGCGGCTACCATCGATGACGAGTTCCAGCATCGTGTCGCGGCGCGGCACCTTGTCGGCGCTGACGCGAAGCACGATCAGGCGGGCATCCCGGCGCACCAGCTCGGCCGGATCGGCGGGAGTGCCGATCGAATAATCATCAGCGGTGCGGATGACGACCTGGGGATTGGCTGGAGCCACCGCGATGAAGGATTCAGGTTCGAGCTGTTCGACCAGCTCGACACGGCCGGCCAGACAGCTTGCTGCCCCCCCGCTGGCCGAAGCTTCGCCTGCAGGCCGCCATGACAGGTGCTCCGGCCGGAGGCCGACCAGCAATGTTCTGCCGGCCGGGAGGTCGTGGGCATCCGACTTCGGTGTCACAACCAGCCGACCGTCGCCGATGGACACGACCATCTTGCCGCGCCCGGCATCGACTACCGTTGCCTCCAGGAAATTCATCGCCGGGCTGCCGATGAAACCGGCAACGAAAATGTTGGACGGCGCGTGATAGAGCGCGTGCGGCGTGTCGTACTGCTGCAGCGCGCCGCGCGAAAAGACGGCGACGCGGCTGCCGAGCGTCATCGCTTCGACCTGGTCGTGGGTGACATGGATTGTGGTGACGCCGAGCCGCGCATGCAGGCGGCTGAGCTCGGCGCGTAGCTGGACGCGCAATTTCGCGTCAAGATTGGAGAGCGGCTCGTCGAGCAAAAAGGCCTCCGGATCGCGCACAATGGCGCGGCCCATGGCGACACGCTGCCGCTGGCCGCCGGAGAGCTCGCGCGGCTTACGCTCAAGCAGATCGGTGAGGTCGAGAATGCGCGCCGCTTCGCTGACGCGGCGGTCGATCTCGGCCCTGGCAAATTTACGCAACTGCAGCGCGAAGGCGATGTTCTCGTGCACCGTCATTTGCGGGTAGAGCGCATAGTTCTGGAAGACCATGGCAATGTCGCGATCGCGCGGCGACACCTCGTTCATCACCTTGCCATTGATGCTGATCTTGCCGGTGGTGATGGATTCCAGCCCAGCGATCATGCGCAATAATGTCGACTTGCCGCAGCCGGACGGGCCGACGAAGACGACGAACTCGCCGTCCTCGACCTCAAGGTCGACGCCATGGACCGCCGAAACGGCGCCATAGAGCTTGCCGACCTTCTGCAGGCTGATCGATCCCATCAACACCCTTCCCTGCGCAACGGCCTGCAAGCAGCCAGGCGCGGGCGATGCAGGAGCGCATTTCGCACCGTTGGCGACTGCCGACAAAAGCGGTCCCGCACCAGAAATTGTGGCGCGAGACTAGGCAATTCGAGAATCTATGTCAATCGTTTGACCAGACCAGATCAATCGGTTGACCAAACCGCCTCGCGGGGCTATGGTTGCTCCGCTTTCCCGGGTCGGCCGGGGTCCTTGGGAGGGGATGGAATGCCTGGTCCTTCAACTATCGTCGATATCAGCGTCGCCGCCATACAGGGCCAATTGCCGGCGCCGGTGATCTTTGGCGACTGGGTGATGAAGCAAAGGGAATTCGTCGTAGTGCGGCTGCGCACGCAGTCCGGCCATGAGGGCTGGTCGTTCACGCTGACGCGGGATGGCGCCTGCGCCGAGCAGATCCGCAAGAGCATCGCCCCAGTTTATATCGGTACCGACGTTGGCGACCGCGTGAAGACCTTCAAGACAGCCAAGGGGCGCAGCTACGGTTCGCACAGCGCTGGCGTCGGCTTGCGCGCGCTGTCGCAGGTCGACCTCGCCGCATGGGACGCGGCAGCAAAGATAGCCGACAAGTCGATCGCCGAGTTCCTCGGCGGAACGACCGCGCCAATGCCGGCAACCGCGATCGTCGGCTACCCGCCGGCGCTGATGAACCCGCAGCAGATCGGCGAGCAGGTGAAAGGGCTCTATGCCGCGGGCTGGCGCCGGTTCAAGGCGCCAATGGGCGTCACGCTGGATGAATCCGAAGCGCGGCTGCGCGCCGCGCGCAAGAACGCGCCGGACGCCTGGCTCGGCACCGATCTGGTCTGGATGTTCTCCGATGTCGACGCCGCTGCCGCCTACGCCAACCGCCTCGCCGATCTCAATATGGGCTGCATCGAAGACATCTTCCCGCCGGGAAACGCCAGGAAGCTCGCCGAACTGCGCAAACGCGTGCCGATGCCGATCTGGCAAGGCGACGAACAGGGCGGCTCCTACTATCCCGAAGCGCTGATCATGGCCGGCTCCGTCGACCGCGTGCGCGTCGACCTGACCTGCATGGGTGGGATTACCGGCGGCCGCGCCATCATCGACGAGTGCCTTGCCGCGGGCGTCGATTTCGGTCCGCACATGTTCGCGCATGTGCACAGCCAGGTGTTCAGCGCCTGGGGCTTTTCCGACAAGCCGGTCGAATGGGGCGTGCCGTGGAGCGGCGTCGACCCCTATGCGGACAGCCTGGTGCAACCGGAAATCATCAAGGGCGGGCTGATGAAGCCGCTTCCTGCCAAACCCGGCTTCGGCGACATGATCAACCGGGAATGGGCGCTGAGCCAGCCGCACCAGGATCCCGACCACATTCTCGACTGACCAAAGCCGCCGTGGAGCGGCCTAGACACGGGCATAGCGATGACCGACGACCAGACCGTTCCCGCCAATTATGCAGCGGGCCTCTTCGACCTCTCCGGCCGCGTCGCCGTCGTCACCGGCGGCGGCAGCGGGCTGGGTGCCGCGATCGCGATCGGCTACGCGCAATTGGGCGTCACCGTCATCGTTGCCGACATCAACATGGCCGGCGCCGAAGCGACGCGCGCAACGATCGCCGAACAGGGTGGCAAAGCCGAGGTCGCCAGCCTCGATGTCACCAAGCGCGACCAGTGCTTCGCCTTGGCCGAGGCGGTCAAGCGCGGTCACGGCCATGTCGACATACTGGTCAACAGCGCCGGCTCGGCCTTCCGCAGCCCGGCCGAGGAGTTCCCCGAGGACAAATTCAACTTCATCCTCGACCTCAACCTGAAGGGCACGTATTTCTGCTGCCAGGCCTTTGGCGGAGTGATGCTCGGCCAGAACAAGGGCTCGATCATCAACATCGCCTCGATCGGCTCGTTCAAAGCCTATCCCTGGGCGAGCGCCTATCTCGCGTCGAAGGGCGGCGTCCTGCAGGTCACCCGCGCACTGGCGCTCGAGTGGCGCGACCGCGGCGTCAGGGTCAACGGCATCGGGCCGACACTGATGGAATCGCCGCTGACCAGGGCGGCGGGAGCGACAAGCTCGATCACCGCCGATTTCATCAAGGCGCGTATGCCGCGGCCGCGACTCGGCTTGCCGCGCGAACTGATCGGCACGGCGGTGTTCCTCGCCAGCGACGCCTCGGAACTGGTCACCGGCCATGTCGTCATGTGCGACGACGGCTATCTGAACGCCTGACCAAAGGAGCGCAGACGGAATGGCCAGGATCACGAAAGCCCATCACACCGGCTTCACCGTGCGCTCGCTCGACCGCTCGATCGCGTTCTATCGCGACGTGCTCGGATTCGAGCTGGCGTTCCAATGGAACCCGCGTGCGCCCTATATCGGCGAATTGGTCGGCTATCCAGAAGTCGACCTGCACAGCGCCATCCTGCGCCTGCCCGGTACCGACGTCTGCCTCGAGCTTCTGGAATACCGCAATGTCGAGCAGATTCCCGTCGACATGCATAACGGCAATGTCGGCAATGGCCACATCGCCTTCAACGTCGATGACCTCATGTCGTTCTACGAAAAACTGACGGCGATGGGCGTCAAATCCGTGTCGCCGCCGGTGACACCGACGATCGGGCCGAACAAGGGCGGCAAGGCGGTTTACCTGATCGACCCGGACGGCTTCCGCGTCGAGCTCATCGAAAGTGCCCAAGTCTTCGGCAGCTACAAACCGGAATGACGCCAGTGCCGATAAAAACGTTTCCAAATCTTTTCCGCTGCGATGATTTCGCCGACGCTATCGACGATCCGAGCAGTGCATTGGGAGGTCTGAACCTTGGCTAAAATCTGGATACGGCAAGCGGTTCTGCGGGCGCTTGACGATGCAATGACGGATGACCCCAGCGTCATCGTCATGGGTGAAGACATCGCCGCCGCCGGCGGTCCGTTCAAGGTGACCGAGGGGCTGCTTGCCACGCACGGCCCCGAACGGGTGATCGACACACCGATTTCGGAAATGGCGTTCATGGGTGCCGCGGTCGGTGCTGCCGTCTGCGGCCTGAAGCCGGTGGTCGAGATGATGTTCATCGAATTCATCGGCGTCGCGCTCGACCAGTTGACGACGCAGGCGGCAACGATGCGCTATCTGTCGCGCGGCCGACTGACGACGCCGCTCGTCGTGCGCGCGTCAGCCGGCGCCGGCCAGGGGTTTGGCTGCCAGCATTCGCAGATGCTCGACCACTGGTTCCGCGGCACGCCCGGCCTCAAGGTCGCGGTGACCAGCAATGCGCGCACGACCTATGGCCTGCTGCGGTCGGCGATCGAAGATCCGGATCCGGTGGTGGTGCTCGAACCGCGCGTGCTTTACGCCGAGCGCGAGGAATACGAATTCGACCGCAACTACCGCATTCCGCTCGGCCAGGCCGAGATCGCGCGGCCCGGCAGCGACGTGACGCTCGTCACCTGCGGCGCGATGCGGCGGGTGGCGCTCGCGGCAGCGGAAACCAGCCACGCCAATATCGAGGTCGTCGACCTTCTGACGCTGTGGCCATGGGACCGCCGGAGTGTTGCCGAATCGGTTGCGCGCACAGGCCGCCTGGTGACACTCGAGGAGGCGCCGGCCGGCAGCGGCTGGGGCGGCGATGTCGTCTCGTCGATCGCCATCGAAGCGTTCGGCCGGCTGAAGGCGCCGCCGCATCGTATCACTCTTCCCGAAGCGCCCGTACCTTATAGCGGCGCGCTGGAAGCCCGTTTCCTGCCGAGCCCGGCCTATGTGGCCGAGCAGATCGCGACGCTTGTCTCGACCAACAAGCCACCCCTGCCGTGGTGGAGGAACGCAGCATGACGCTCTCCAATTCGAATGTGCCGATCGTGCGGCGCGAGGCCTTGAAGAACAGGCTGGAGCAGCTCACGCGCATGGTCGAGATCCGCGCGGTCGAGGAGCGCATCCAGAAACTCTTCGCCGAAGGACATGTCCGCGGCAGCACACATCTTGCCTGTGGACAGGAGGCCGTCTCGGTCGGCATCGCGCGCTCGATCGATCCCGACGACATCGTGACCTGCACCTATCGCGGCCATGGCCACGCGTTGGCGCTCGGCGTGTCGCCAACGGCGGTTATCGGCGAGATCTGCGGCCGCGTCATCGGTTGTGCCGGTGGCCTCGGCGGTTCCATGCATCTGGTCGAGCCAGAGGTCGGGCTGCTGCCGACCGCCGCCATTGTCGGCGCCGGCCTGCCGATCGCCTGCGGCGCGGCGATGGCGGCACGCGCCCGCGGCAAGGACCGCATCGCCGTATCCATTTTCGGCGACGGCTCGGCCAATATCGGCGCCTTCCACGAGTCGCTCAATTTCGCGGCGATCCGCAAGCTGCCGGTGGTCTTCGTCTGCGAGAACAATCTCTACGGCGAATACACCCGTATCCAGCTGTCGACCCCGGTCGAGGACATCGCCATACGTGCAGCGAGCTACAATATGCCGGGCGTCGTCGCCGACGGGCAGGATGTCGACAAGGTGGCGGAGGCGATGGCGACCGCCGTCGCCCGCGCCCGCCGCGGCGAAGGGCCGACACTGATCGAAATGAAGACCTATCGCTATTCCGGCCATTCACGTTCGGACCCGGCGACCTATCGGCCGGCCGGCGAGCTCGATGCCTGGCTGAAGCGTGACCCGATCGACATCCTGGCAGAGCGGCTGGCCGGCGAAAAAATATTGGCGCCGGGCGGTCTCGACCAGCTTAAGGCCGACATAAGCGATGCCGTGGAGCGGGCGACAATGGAGGTGCTGGACTCACCGGCGCCGGATCTCGGCGAAATCCTGGCGCATGTCGGCGCCCATTCGGCTGGAGGGGACCAGAGATGGAATTTCTGGTCGAAATAGAGGTAAATTTCCCGCCCGACGGCGACCCCCTGCAAAAGGCGGAGCTGATCGCGGCAGAAGGCCGTCGCGCCAAGGAACTGGCCGCGGCCGGCATCGTGCGCCGGCTGTGGCGTCAGCCGGGCCGATGGGCGAATTTCGGCATCTGGGAGGCGCCCGACGCGACCGCGCTGCATGAGGCGATCGCGTCGCTGCCGTTCTACCCCTGGCTGAAGGTGGTGGTGCGGCCGCTGGCAGCGCATCCTTCTGATCCGGGCCGAAGCTGACGAAGGATCAGCAGCGTGAGCACGTCTCCCCCCGCAACAGGCATCGACGGTCCGTTCTACGAGGATCTCCGCATCGGCGACCGCTTCGACGGAGCGCCGGTGATGCGGCTGAGCGATGGCCTTGCCGCTGCCCACCATGCAATCGTCGGCGGCAGGCTGAGGCTGGCCTTCGATGCGGCACTGTCGGCATCCGTGACCGGACTAAAGCAGCCTTTTGCCGCGCCGGCGCTGGCCTGGGACGTGGCGATCGGCCAGTCGACGCTGGTGACGCAGCGGGCGATCGCCAACCTCTTCTACCGCGGTCTGATCTTTCGCCGGGCGCCGGCGATCGGCGACAGTTTGAAGACCGTTACCACCATCATCGGGCTGCGGTCCGCCGCCGCCAGGCCGGGGCGTGCGTCGCGCGGCCTGGTCACCATGCGGATCGCCACCAGCGATCAGGAGGACCGACCGGTACTCGATTTCTGCCGGTGCGCGCTACTACCGGCCAGACAGGCAGGGGATGGTGCCGCGCAGGGCGAAACCGATCCGCCGCGATCCGAGTTCATGGGAGCGCCGGCGGCGATCGGCGGATGGAACCTCGACGCTTACCGCAAGGCGGTGCCTGGCCCGCATTTCAACGATCTCAGCGCCGGCACCATCCATCGCCTTGCCGGCGGCGATGTGGTGAGCAGCGCGCCGGAGCTGGCGCGGCTGACGATGAACCTGGCGACGATCCACCATGACCGCACCCAGACGGGGCAGCGCCTCGTCTATGGCGGCCATACGATCGGGCTGGCAGCGGCACAGTTGACCCGTGCACTGCCGTCGCTGGTAACCATTTTGGGCTGGCAGGACTGCGATCATCTGGGGCCGGTGCACGAGGGCGACACGCTGCACTCCGAAATCGGCATCGGGCACTGCGAGCCTCTGCCCGGCGGCGGTGGGCTGGTGCATTTGCGCTCACTGGTGCGGGCGACCGCTTCCGATGGCGGGATTTCCGACGTGCTCGACTGGCGATCAGTGGGGCTGTTCGCATGAGCGGCGGCATTCTCGCCGGCCTTAGCATCGTCGAGGGCTCGGCCTTCGTGGCGGCACCGCTCGGCGGCATGACGCTGGCACAATTGGGGGCCGACGTGATCCGCTACGACCAGATCGGCGGTGGGCTCGACCATGGCCGGTGGCCAGTGGCGGACAACGGCCAGAGCCTGTTCTGGGCCGGCATGAACAAGGGCAAGCGTTCGATCCAGATCAACCTGCAGTCGCCCGAAGGGCAGGACGTCGTGGCCAGTCTGATCGCGAGACCGGGGCCGGGCAACGGCATCTTCCTGACCAATTTTGCGGCGCGCGGCGCCCTCTCCTACGAGGCCCTGAAGCACCGGCGCAACGACGTCATCATGATCGCGCTGACCGGCAACAATGATGGAACCAGCGAGGTCGACTATACCGTCAACGCGGCAACCGGCTTTGCCGAAATCACCGGCGCGCGCGGCGCCACGGAGCCTACCAATAGCGTGCTGCCGGCCTGGGACATCGCGATGGGCGAGATGGCGGCGGTGGGCGTGCTTGCCGCCGACCGCCACCGCAGCCGCACCGGCAACGGGTCATTGGTGAAACTGGCGCTATCGGACGTAGCGCTGGCCATGACCGGCAATCTCGGTCGGCTGGCGCAGGCCGAACTTGGAGGCAGTGCCGAAAAGGACGGCAACTATCTCTATGGTGCGTTCGGGCGGGATTTCCTCACCGCCGACGACCGCCGCGTCATGGTGATGGCGCTGACCGGCCGGCAATGGGCCGTACTGCTGCAGGCGACCGGGCTGGACACGGCAAAGCTCGCGGCAACAAGCGGCGCCGACCTCGACAGCGAAGGCGGGCGTTATGCGGCGCGCGAGGCGATCGCCGCCCTACTGGCGCCGTGGTTTTCGGCACGGAGCTTCGCCGACGTGCGGCGCATCTTCACGGCATCCGGCGTCTCGTGGGGGCCTTACCAGACATTCCGGCAATTGTTGGTCGAGGATCCGCGCTGCTCGACGGACAACCCGATGTTCGCAAAGGTCGATCACCCCGGTCTCGGATCGCTGCTGACGCCGACTTCGCCACTGGATTTCTCCTCGGTGGAACGGCTTCCTGCAGTCCGCGCGCCCGTACTTGGCGAGCACACCGACGAGATCCTGACCGAACTGGGGTTGAGCGACGGCGAGATCGGAAGCCTGCACGACCGCGGCATCGTCGCCGGTCCGGCGACGGCTTGAGCCGCGAAGGCTTTAGCGCAATTCCAGGAAAGGTGTGAAACGGTTTTCCGTCCGGAATTGCGTAGAAACAAAGAGATAGAGCGGTTCGGCGTTTCCGTGAAACGATGAACCGCTTTAGCGAGGCGGCGGCGCCACGGATTCGCGGTAAACCAGCTTCGGCGGGATATCGATGACGACATCCTGCGGTTCGCGCCCCTGGATCATGGCTTCGAGCTCGACGACGGCGCGCGCGCCCATTTCGGCGAGCGGGGTAATGATGGCGGTCAGCGGCGGCGCGGTAAAGATGGCGTCCTCGCCGTCGAGCGTGACCACCGAAAGATCGTCCGGCACGCGCACGCCGCGCACACGGGCCGCCGCCAGCGCACCGATGCCGACCAGCATGTTGAAGGCGAAGACGCCGGTCGGGCGTTGCGCCTCATCGAGCAGCCTGTGCAAGGCATCGTAGCCACCGCGGCGCGAGACCGGGCCGGCGATTTCGACGACGGCCGGCAGGCCGGCAGCCTGGCAGACTTCGACGAAGCCATGGCGCCGGCGTCGCGAGGTGTCGAGTTCGGGCAACGCGCCGATGAAGCCGAGGCGCCGATGGCCGGCCTCGATCAGGGTCTGCGCGGCAAGCCGTCCCGAAGCCTGGTCGTCGACGGTGACGCTGCGGCCGATGCTGGAACGGCGGTTGACGAAGACGTGCGGCACCGGATTGTTCTCGATGGCAGCGATCATCTCGCTGGTTTCGGCGCTGACGGCGATGATCAGCCCGTCGATGCGGCGTTCGCTGACCAACCGCATATAGGCGGCGGCGGAGGTGCGCTCGTCCGCAACCTCGGCAATGAGCATGACGTAGCCGGACCGTTCGGCCTGGCGCATCGCACCATGCACCGTCTCGGCATAGATTGGATTGGTGAGGTCGGGCAGCAGAATGCCGAGTGCGCCGGTGCGCTGGGTGCGCAGGTTGCGAGCAAGCGCATGTGGGCGATAGTTGACCCGGCTTGCCTCGTCGATGATTGCTTGGCGCGTCTGCGGCCGCACGCTGATGCCGCCGTCGTTGAGCACCTTGGAAACGGTGGAAACGTCGACGCCGACAGTGCGGGCAATGTCCTTCAGCGTGGCGCGCCCCGGCGGGCTGATTGGCTTCAAAGGCTTCAGCCCTTTCCGTACATGGCGAGCAGTTGCGCGTCGGGCGCATAGCGGTAGCAGCGCGAGGTCAAGCCGCCATCGACGGCCAGCGACTGGCCGGTGACGAACGAGGCCTCGGACGAAATCAGCCACGAGACGGCGGCCGCGATCTCCTCCGGCTCGCCGATGCGCTCGAGCGGATGCTGAATCGACATTTCCTTTTCAGCCACCGCGCTGTCGGGGCTGTCGCGGATCACGCGTTGCACCAGCGCCGTACGGACGGCGCCGGGCGCGACCGCATTGGCGCGGATGCCGATCGGCCCGTATTCGACCGCGATATAGCGGGTCAGCGCATCGATGCCGGCCTTGGCCACATCATAGGCCGCCCACATGTTGAAGGCCGAGCGGCCATGCACCGAGGAGACATTGACGATCGAACCGGTCGCCCGGTCTCGAACCCACGTCCGGATGGCTTCGGACGAGCCCCAGAAATGCGACATCAGGTTGACGGCGAACAAACGCTCGACCTCGGGCTCATTGGGTTCATGCAGATTGCCCATCAAGGCGATGCCGACATTGTTGACCCATCCGCGCAACGGCGCGAGTTGTTCCGCCGCCTCGCGGGCGGCTTTCAGCACCGAGCGGTCGGATGCGTCGCCGCACACCGCATGATGGCCGTTGCCAAGCGTCTTGCCAAGCGCCTCGGCTGCCGCCCGGTCAAGTTCGAGGCCGACGACATTCCAGCCGTCGGCGGCCAATCGGATCGCTATGGCGCGTCCTATGCCGTCGCCCGCACCTGTCACGACAACGCTTCCCAGGCTCATCGACGACCTCCCTGTCGGTTCGGGCTTCGGATGCGCTGGAAGGCCGCCATTCAGTCGCCTGGCACATTGTTGTTTGCCAGCGTGTAGAGGCCGTGCGCGACAGCTGTCAAGCGCCTGCGCCCGAGACAATTTTCACCCATAGAGCACGGCATCGATAACACGACGTGTTTGTTCAAGCAATCGTTTGAGCGATCATTAAGCAATCGATTGACTATTTAGATCGCCGGATGCAATCTGCCGTCCGGACCGATGCAGTCCCGTCGGCAGAACAAAGAAGAAACTGGGGAGTGAGACATGAGCGGAAAAGAGCAGACGGATCACCCGCGGCCCGGCGAAAACGCCGCCGTGGATACAGGCGGCCTGACGCGCCGCGACCTGATGCAGCGCGCCGGCATGCTGGGCCTGGCAACGGCGTTTGGAGGACTTGGCGGCACCGTGCCGCTCTACGCCGCCGGTTTCGACATGAAGAAGTTCGCCGGCACCAAAATCAACATCCTGATGACCGGCGATGAGAACGACCATCGCGCGCTCGCCGACATGCTGCCGAAATTCGTCGAGGAGACCGGCATGGAACTGGAGATCACCTCGCCGGCACTCGGCGCGCTGATCGAAAAGACATTGCAGAACCTCAAGGCAGACAAATCCTCGTTCGAATTGATCGAGTATCTTGGGTTCCTGACGACCCAGCAGGTCGGCGGCGGCTATTACGAGCAGCTCAACGCCTATATCGACGATCCCGCAAAAACGCCGCCGGACTGGGATTTCGCCGATCTCATCCCGGCGGCGATGAAGAATGTCGGCATTTTCGACATGGCCTCCGGCACGGTTGGCAAAGGCAAGGACGTCTACGGCATACCCGGCCTGCATTCCGGGTCGGTCATCTATTTCTATCGCAAGGACCTGTTCGACGCGGCAGGCCTGCAGCCGGCCAAGACCTGGGACGAGTTCAAGGCTGCCGCCGAGAAGCTCAACACCGACGACGTGGCCGGTTGCTCCTTCATCGGCGCCAACGATTTCTCGCTCGCCGCGGTCGACTGGTACACTCGCTTCATCACCACTGGCGGCGTGCTGATGACCGGCAGCGCCAAGGAGAAGAATTTTAAGCCGCAGGTCAATTCCAAGGAAGGCATCGGCGCCTTGCAGATGCTGATCGACCTGCTGCCCTATGCGCCGAAGAATGTGACCAAATACGGCTTTGCCGAAAACGTCGACGGCTTCTCCACCGGCAAGATCGCGCAGATGATCTTCTGGTCTACAATTGCCGGGCCGATCCTGAACAGCGAGAATTCCATGGTCGCCGAGACCACCGCGACCACCCCGGTTCCTTCCGGCGACGGCAAGTCGCCGCGGGCAATCCAAGGCGGCTGGGGGGTCGGCATCCCGAAGAATATCGACCCGGCGAAGAAGGACGCCGCCTGGCTGGCGCTGACCTGGATCACCAGCAAGGCGGTGAACCGCTATTCCATCGAGAAATACAACATCGATGCGAACCGCACCTCGGCTTTCACAGATCCCGAGCTGGTGGCGAAGTTCCCCTACCTCAAGGACGCGCTGACGGCGATCGAGACGGCCGACACCATACCGACGTCGCTGATCCCGGAATTCTTTCAACTCAACGATGTCATGAACGTCGAGTTCAACGCGGCGCTGATCGGCACGCAAGATGCCAAGACTGCCTGTGAAAAAGTGCAGACCCAGTGGGAGGCGATCTTGCGGAAGGCAGGCCACCTTGCCTGATCGGTGCCCGCGCGGATCGCTGTGGATGTGATTTTCGATGAGCCTTGCGACAACCGCCGCCACCCAGACGAAATTCGTCTTCGGCACACGTGACGAGCCGGGGAGAGCCGTGTGGCTGCTCCTCGGCCCGTGCCTGCTTTACCTGATCGTCTTCAGCATTTATCCGCTGTTCCACAGCCTGCGCCTGTCGCTTACAGATTTGACCGCCGCGACCGGCACTGGCAATTTCGTCGGCCTCGCCAATTACCGTGCCCTGCTGGTCGATCCGCTGTTTTGGAACGCCGCCATGAACAGCGCCATCATGGTGTTTTTCTCGGTTTCCATCCAGGTCGTGCTCGGCGTCGCACTGGCGATGTTCTTCAACCTGCAGCTGAAGGGCGCCTGGATCGTGCGCGGCATCCTGTTGCTGCCGATGCTGATGACGCCGATCATCGTCGGGGTGATGTGGCGCGCCCTGCTCAATCCGGACTGGGGGCTGGTCAACTGGGCGATAAAGCAGATCGGACTGACGCCACCCGACTGGCTGGGCTCGGTCGGCATGTCGATGGTCACGGTGATCCTCGTCGACTGCTGGCAATGGACGCCATTCGTCTTCATCATCGTCTTTGCGCGCCTGCAGGCGCTGTCGCAGGACGTCTTCGAAGCCGCCCAGGTCGACGGCGCCGGCCCATTCGTCACCTTCCGGCGCATCACGCTGCCGATGCTGACGCCGGCCATCGTCTTCGCCGCCGTGTTCCGCGCCGTCGATGCTTTCCGTTCGTTCGACCTGATCTACGGGCTGAGCTATGGCGGGCCAGCGCGCAGCACGACGACGCTGTCCTTTTTCTCGTTCCAGAACGGCTTCCAGTTCCAGAATTACGGCTATGCCGCGGCGGTCGCCTACATGATGCTTCTGATCCTCGCCGTCGGCACGACAGTGATGCTCAGATACGTCCAGATCCGGCCCGGGAACTCGCGATGAGTATCCGCCCGGGCCGGGTCATCGCCTACCTCTTCCTCATTGTGCTCGGCATCTTCGGCGCCGCGCCCTTCCTCTATCTGGCGGTGCTGTCTACCAAGAAGCGCATCGAGATCCTGGCGCAGGTGCCACCGACGCTCAACCTCAACTGGACGCAGATCGTCAAGAACTACAATGAGGTGCTGTTCAGCCAGGGGATGCTGGCCTTCACCCTCAACTCCATCATCGTGGTCGGCATCGCAACCGCAGCCGCGATTCTGATCGGCACGCCGGCGGCCTATGCGTTTTCAAGGCTGCGCTTCAAGCGTAGCGAGCAGCTGGCAAGCACCATCCTGTCGATGCGCTTCATGCCGCCGATCGCGGTCGCCATTCCGCTGTTTCTGATGGTCAAGACGGCCGGCCTGCAGGACAGTTATCCGGGCCTGATCCTGCCCTATATCGCCTTTTCGCTGCCGCTCGTGGTGTGGATCATGATCGGCTTCTTCGACGAAATCCCGAGCGAGATCGATGAAGCGGCGATGATCGACGGCTGCACGCGCGTCGGTGTGCTGTGGCACGTCATGCTGCCGATCGTGCGGCCGGGCCTGGTGACGGCAGCGCTGTTCGGCGCGCTGTTCATCTGGAACGAGTTCCTGGTCGCACTCTACGTCATCGACAGCCGTGCCTTCCAGACCATATCGCTGGGTGCCGCGACCCTGGTCAGCGCGCAGCGACCGATCGACTGGAACATCGCCGCGACGGTCGGCGTCGTCACTGTCATCCCGATCCTCCTCTTCTCGCTTTTCGTCCAGCGCTACATCGTGCGCGGACTAACCGCAGGGGCCGTGAAATGAAGAACGATCTTTCGCCGGAACTGGTGACGGACAATCTCGGATGGCCGGAAGGGCCGACCGTGATGCCGGACGGCAGCCTGGTCTTCGTCGAAAGCTACCGCAGCCAGCTGACCATCGTTGGCAAGGACGACAAGGCAAGGCAATTCGCCTATGTCACCGGCGCGCCGAACTCCTGCGTGCTTGGCTCCGACGGCGCGCTCTATGTCTGCCAGAACGGCGGCACCGTCGGTCCGTGGCGCGCGCCTGAGATGACCGTGCCATCGATCCAGCGGGTGCGGCCGGGCGCCGGGCCGGAAATTCTGGTGACCGAGGTCGAGGGCGTCAAACTCAATGGCCCGAACGATCTGGTCTTTGCGCCGGATGGTACGCTGGTCTGGACCGACCCCGGCACCTATAATCCCGCCAGTCCCGACCCGAGCTACATTTTTGCGCTGGCGCCGGACGGCAAGGCGACGATCAAGGTGGCCTTCCCAGAACCGGTGTTTCCGAACGGCATCGTCGTCGAGGCCGACGGCTCGATCGTCTGGGACGAATCTTACACCGGCCGTGTCAGGCGACTGAAGGGCGACGGCAGCATCGAGGATCTCGGCCGCATGCCGGGGGATAACCCGATCCTCGACGGCATGACGATCGCCGCCGACGGTTCGCTGCTGGTCACGGATCTGGTCGGCGGCGGCATCCATGTCGTCGCCCGCGACGGCGCCATCAAGGGCTTCATCAAGTGCGGCGGCGCGCCGACCAATCTCGCCTTCGATGGCGAGACGCTGTGGGTGACCGACGCCAGCGTGCTGGCATCGAGCGACAAACCGTCCTATGCCGGGCGCCTGTGGCGGCTGAAAGTGCCGGGCGGCGGCGCCCCGACCTACAAAGGCACGATCAAAATGGCAACGAAGGCCGGCGCATGAGCCCGCGCGAACCGTTTCCCGGACTTTCCTATCAAGGCAAGGTCGCCTTCATCACCGGCGGCGGCTCGGGCATAGGCCGCGAGACGGCGCTGACACTGGCCGATCTCGGCGCCGATGTCGCGATCCTCGACTGGACCGCGGGCGCTGCTGCAGACACCGCCAGGCAGGTCAAGCACATCGGTCGGAAAGCGATCGCCTTCGAAGGCGATGCCGGTCATGAGAAGACCGTCGCCGATGCCTTTGCGGCGACGCGCAAGCAGCTTGGCGAAATCGATGTCGCCGTGGCCTGTGCCGGCGTGCTCGGCGCCGGCGGGCCGGTGTTCGAGACCTCGGTCGAGGATTTCGAGCAGGTGATGGGCGTCAACGTGCGAGGCTCATTCCTGGTGGTGCGCGAGGCGGCCAAGGGCATGCGCAAGCAAAAGAGCGGCGCCATCGTGCTGCTCTCCAGCCTCGATGGGCTGCAGGCCGAGCACGGCATGTTCTCCTACTGCGTGTCGAAGGGAGCGCTGCTCAACCTTGCCCGCGCGGCGGCGCTCGACCTGGCGCGGGACCGGGTCACGGTCAATTGCGTCTGCCCGAGCGTGACCGATACGCCGCTGCTGGCCGGACGGCTGGCAGCGCTGCCGAATGGCGACGAGATCCTCGCCTCCTACGCCGAGCGGCATCCGCTCGGCCGGGTGCTGACACCGCGTGACATAGCAGCGGCGATTGCGTTCGTTGCCTCGCCCATAGCCAATGGCATTACAGGCGCTGCCATTCCGGTCGATGCAGGCATCGGTGCCACATGGGACAATTTTCGCGACCCCGCCTGGATCAAGGGCTGATCTTGACACCCGGAACCTGAGGTCTTCGGTATCAAACGGGCCCGCAGCGCCCACGACAAGGGACGTCATGGTCATTTGGAGTAGATGGGCGCCGGGAGCAATCCGGCCGACGCAGTCCAGGAATCGCCTGCCTGGAAAATATCACGCAAACTGATGCAATCTGATGGTAGGGCTGATGGCGCCTGCGGATGCGCCAACTACCACTGGCAGATGAAGGCTTGCCATCGATCGAAAAAGGGGATGCTCTGATGCACCCAGGTCGACGCTGGCAGAATACGATCGCGGTTTTTGCCGCGCACGGTTTTTCGCCGCGATCGTCGTGGGAGGAGGAGTTCGGTTCAAATGGGAGGAAATCAAATGCTGACGAGGCTAAGACTGCTTGTACTTGGCTTGGTGGTGGCGCTGGCCATTCCGGCCGCGGCACAGGCCAAGACATTCTACTGGATTTCGCATGGCGGCCCGGCCGATCCGGTCTGGACCTACTTCCTTGCCGGCGCCAAGCAATGGGCGACGGACACCGGCAATACCGTCAACACCTCGTTCCACAATGGTGACGTGGCGTCGCAGCAGGAAGCCGTTCGCGCCGCAATCGCCGCCAAGGCCGACGGCATCACCACCACCAGCCCCGATCCGGGCAGCCTTGTCGAGATCGTCAAGGAAGCGCGGGCGGCGAACATCCCGATCATCAACTTCAACACGCCCGACCCGAAGGCGGATTTCAACGCCTATGTCGGCGGCGACAACGTCACCTTTGGCAAGCATTGGGCGCAGTATCTGGTCGACAAGGGCCTGGTGAAGAAGGGCGACTTCGTCTGGATGCCGGTCGAAATTCCCGGCGCCACCTATGGCGTCCAGGAAGAGGAAGGCATCAAGAGCGTCTTCGAGCCGCTCGGCATCACCTATGAAATCACCGAAGCGACGCTCGACCAGGCCGAAGTGATCAACCGCATGGTCGATTACCTCACCGCCAACAGGGCCAAGGTCAAGGCGGTCATCGGTCTCGGCGACCTTGTCACCGGTTCGATCAAGCGAGTGTTCGACCAGGTCGGCGTCAAGCCGGGCGAAATCCCGGTTGTCGGCTGGGGCAACTCGCTCGATACCACCCAGGAAGTGCTGAACGGCTACGTCAATGCCGGCCAGTGGCAGGATCCGCAGGCGACCAGCTACGTCGCGCTCTCGCTCGCCAACATGGCGGCGAGCGGCATTCCGCCCGGCTTCGACGTGATCACCGGCGCGCTCTACGAGAAGGACACCGCGGCAGTCTACGACAAGATCCTGTCCGGCAAATAAATCCGCGATCGAGTTGGTCACGGCCGCTCCGGCGGCCGTGACTGTCTCATCATTCCGCCGAAGCCGGTTGCCGTCTCGGCCAGTTCCAATCCTATCGCGGGTCCAAGGTGGAAAATCGTTCCCTTATCCAACGCTCGATCGCGCGGCCAGAGTTCGGGCCTTTCGTGCTGCTTGTCGTCGAGATTGCCGTGTTCTGGGGCATCAATCACGACTTCCTGTCGCCGCAGAACATCTCGAACACGCTGGCCTTCACGGTCGAACTCGGGCTGATCGCGCTGGCGATGACACTGCTGATGACATCGGGCGAATTCGACCTCTCGGTCGGCTCGGTGTTCGGCTTCTCGCCGGTCCTGATGTGGACGCTGTTCAACAGCGGTCTCACCTCGCTCGAAGCCGCCTTCGCCGTTGCCCTGGTGGTTGCCGCCTTCATCGGGCTGGTCAATGGCTGGTTCGTGACGCAGCTCAAGATCCCGTCCTTCCTGGTGACGCTGGGCATGCTGCTGGTGGTGCGCGGCACCGCTTTGTTCGTCACCAACGGGTTTCCGCAGCGGACCTGGAGCGCCGAGGGCAGCTGGCTGGCGGAAGCCCTGGTCGGCGATTTCTTCATCGGGCCGTTCCGTATCTATATGTCGCTGTTCTGGTTCATCGCGGCCGCCGTCGCGCTCGGCTACGTGCTGACGCAGAGCCGGACCGGCAACTGGATCCAGGCGGCCGGCGGCAACCCGAGTGCCGCAAGGGCGCGCGGCGTCAATGTCAGCGGCGTCAAGATCGGCCTGTTCATCCTGTCGTCGATCCTGGCCTCGCTTGCCGGCGTCATCAGCTCGCTGCGCACCTCGGCGGCCAACCCCAACAGCGGCACCGGCTACGAGCTCGAAGTCATCGCCATGGTGGTGATCGGCGGTACGGCGCTGACCGGCGGGCGCGGCACCATCATCGGCACAGTGCTCGGTATCCTGATCCTGCGCGTGATGCGCAACGGCATCGTGCTGATCGGTGTGCCGGGCCTTGCCTACAACATCTTCATCGGCGCTATCATCCTCGGCATGATGGCGCTCCACTCCTGGCTGGAACGCCGGCATCAGGCAGGGACTTGAGACGATGGTCGAGCCGCTGATCCGCATGACGAACATCCGCAAGTCCTATGGCCGCGTTCAGGCGCTGGTTGATGCCAATTTCCATGTCAACGAAAGGGAGATCGTCGGACTGCTCGGCGACAATGGCGCCGGCAAGTCGACGCTGATCAAGGTGCTGTCGGGCGCGGTCCCGCTGACCAGCGGCGACATCTTCATCCGCGGCAAGAGGGTAAATTTGCGCAGCACCAGCGACGCCATCGCCCACGGCATCGAGACGATCTACCAGGACTCGGCGCTGGTGACGCAACTGTCGATCGCCCGCAACCTGTTCCTTGGACGCGAGCCGATCAAGCCGCCGCGTTTCCTCAACCGCATGGACCAGGAGGCGATGAACGTGGTTGCCCGCGACCTGCTCAAGCAGGTCGGCATCTCGAAGAACATTCCGCCGACGACGCCGATCGGCTCGCTCTCCGGCGGCGAGCGGCAGGCGGTGGCGATTGCACGCGCCATGCATTTCGACAGCGACCTCATCATCCTCGACGAGCCGACCAACAATCTCGGCGTCGCCGAAACGCAAGGCGTTCTAAGCTTCGTGCGCAGCGCCCGCGATTCCGGCCATTCCTGCATCTTCATCGCCCACAACATCCACCACGTCTTCCAGGTGGTCGACCGCATCGTCGTCATGCGCCGCGGCAAGGTGGTCGCCGACGATATCGACCCGAAGAAGACCAGCGTCGCCGAAGTCGAACGCGTCATCACCGGCATGTCGGACAAGGAGATCCACGACGCGCTGGTCGAGCGCACAAAGCGGCACGACTGACCGCCGGCTGACCGCCGAGGCACTGGATCGCATCGCCACATGGTTGCGAGATGAAAGCCACCGTTTCGGATATTGCCAGGAGCTGCGGCCTGTCGACCGCGACGGTCGACCGTGTGCTCAACAACCGGCCGGGGGCGAGTGCCGCCAACCGGCAGCGCGTAATGGAGGCGGCCAAGCAGCTCGGCTATCTGCCGGTTGTCGACCAGGTCGCGTTGCCCTCACGGCCGGCACATCTCGAATTCTTCCTGCCGATCGGCAGCAATGCCTTCATGGCCGATCTGGCCAGGCACATCGAGGATTATGCGGCGCGCCTGCCGCTGGTCGCCTCCTGCCGCATCCACAAGCTCGCCGGCATCTCGCCGAGCGCCTTACAAGGGGCCGTCGAAAACCTCTCCCTCAAGGCGAACGGTGTCGGCGTCATCGCCATCGATCATCCGAGAACGCGCAACATCTTGCGCGAGATCGTCGAGGCCGGCATCCGCCTGGTCACGCTGGTGTCCGACGTTCCCGGCGCGCCCCGCTCGGCCTATGTCGGCATCGACAACCGGGTGGCCGGCCGTACCGCGGCGCTGCTGATGGGACGGTTCCTCGGCGGCCGCCAAGGCCATCTGGCGATGGTGGTCGGCTCACGTTCCTATCGCGGCCACGAGGAACGTGAAATGGGCTTTCGCTCG
Organism: Mesorhizobium sp. M1403; assembly: GCF_040317695.1. Classification (NCBI taxonomy): domain Bacteria; kingdom Pseudomonadati; phylum Pseudomonadota; class Alphaproteobacteria; order Hyphomicrobiales; family Phyllobacteriaceae; genus Mesorhizobium; species Mesorhizobium sp. M1403. Next base: position 33,048 of record NZ_JAMYKY010000023.1, read on the forward strand.
GTGCTCGGCGAGGAGTTCCCCAATCTGACCGTCACCAGTGCCGTCGAGATCAACGACGAGCCGGAGGTCAGTTACACCGCGACCATGAAGGCGCTGCACAACGAGCCGGAGCTGCTCGGCATCTACTGTATCGGCGCCGGACGATCAGGCGTGGCGAAAGCGTTGCTCGAAGCCAGACCGCAGAAAAAGCCGGTGTTCATCTGCCATGATCTGACGCGCGAAACGCGCGGCTATCTCGTCGACGATCTGCTCGACGTCGTCATCGACCAGAATGCCAGGCTGATCGCCGAACAGTCGGTCATTCGCCTGCTCGGCTCGATCGCCTCGTCGGCGCCCTATCTGACGCGGAAATTCATCGAGCCGCGCCTGATCTTCAAGGAAAATGTCCCGGTGCAGTGATGACGCGCGAGGGCGGTGTTCGCTCGGCCTCGATCGTTAAAATTCGGTTGATACCGCAAATCTGCACATCAGCTATGCAACTTTTGTGGTTGCCGAATCATTGGGCAATCGATACTTTCGCAGGTGTCGGCCATCTACTCCTCCCAGATGCGATGCCGACGCTGAGTGCGGTACACCTCCTCCCGTGCCGTATTCGAAATCGAGCCCGCTGCCACCTCCTCCCGGCAGCGGGCTTTTTTCGTTCCAGCTCCGAGGTATCGGCCAAGGCTGGGGCCATCACCGGGACGAGTACCGATCCGCGAATCGATGGGCCTTCGCTGAGATCGCCACGGCATTTCCGGGCGGAATCCTGTCACACTTGTCACTCTCACCAATTCGCTGCCGGCCCTATCTTGCCCTCACAACCAACAAGCAATACGCCGCGCAAGGAATGGCGCGGCGGCAGACGGAGAAGTGTGGTGACGACACATCCGAATGGGACGAAAGAGCGCTCGGCGGCGCGGCTCGTAACCAACGAGCTGTCAATGGTTTCGCCGCTTGCGAGACTATCTGGCCCTGAAAGAAGTGATCAGGCCTTCCGCCATGCGGACGAACTGCGCGCTCGGGCCTTCGGCGCCGACGCTTTGCAGGCTGACACGGGCGCCCTCGAGCAGAAGCGACAGCGTGTCGGCGAGAAGTTCGGCCTGGCCGATGCCGGCATCGCGACACAGCGAGACCAGCCGCTCGCGCTGCGCTTCCTTGAGTTCCTTGATCACTTGCCTTGCCGGATGATCGGTCTCGCTCAGCTCGATGGCGGCGTTGGCCATGTCGCAACCGCGACGATCCGACATCAGGCAATCGGCCGCCATCCGGACCCAGGCGTGCAGTTGCGCCAGTTTGTCGCCCGGATTCTCAGCCTCGAACTTTTCCCACATCGCGTTGGCGCTGCAGGCGGTCGCCCGCAGACATTCGATGATCAGGTCGTCCTTGGACTCGAAATGCCGGTAGAGCGTCATCTTGTTGGTACCGGCGGCCTCGGTGATGGCGTCGATGCCGACGCCGCGAATGCCATGCTTGTGAAACATGTCCCGTGCCGTCTCCAGGATCCTGTCCCGGGGGCGAACACGCTCCACAACACCGTCTGTCATCAAAACCTCCGTGATTGCGTTTCCCGAAATTCCCTCGGTGCACCTCTTGACTAGGGTGTTACCGGTCTGTAACGTTAGAGATGTTACTTACCTGTAACACCCGCATTGCATCATGTCAAACTCGCAAGTGCCGGCCATCAGCCCCGCCCAATCGGCAAGGGGACGAACCGCACCTTACGGCCTCGGCCGGCGAGCAAGAGAACACCCGATCCGCGGCCTGCCGCGGATCGCCAAAAACCAGGAGCCGCTTCGATGTCGCAGCGCAATGATCTGACGATCGATGAAGTCGTGAAGGATCCGATGATCCGCATGCTGATGAAGGCCGACCGCGTCGACCCGCGGTCTTTCGAGGCGATGCTGCGTGCGCTGGCGGACGAGCAGGCCGAGCGCCGCAACGCGCCGCGCCGCTCTCTGCAAGATTTCGGCTTTCTCGAAGATTCCGGCTCAACGCGCAGCCGGCGACTGTCCAGGGTGGCCAGGGCCTTTGGCCGGGCCAGAGCATCGGGCGAGGCGTGCATCTCATGGTAAACTTCTTCATTCATCGTCCGATCTTTGCGTCGGCGATCGCCATCATCATGGTGCTCGCCGGGGGCATTTGTTATTTTCTGCTGCCCGTCTCGCAGTTTCCCGACATCACGCCGCCCCAGGTCGTGGTCAGCGCCCACTACCCGGGCGCCAGCGCGCAGGTTGTCGCCGACACGGTGACGACGCCGCTCGAACAGCAGATCAACGGCGTCCAGGGCATGACCTATATGTCGTCGTCGAGCTCCAATGACGGCTCCTCGACGATCACCATCACTTTCGAGGTCGGCTATTCCCTGAGCACCGCCGCCGTCGACGTCCAGAACCGCGTTTCGCAGGCGGCTTCCTCGTTGCCGGCCATCGTCAACCAGGGCGGCGTGACGATCAAGAAACAGAACCCGAACTTCGTCCTGATCGTCGACCTCACCTCCCCGGACGGCTCCGTCAACCCGGTCACTTTGAGCAACCTAGCCTACCTGCAGGTGGTCGATCCGCTGAAGCGCCTGCCTGGCGTCGGCGACGTGCAGATCTTCGGCGAGCGGCGCTATTCGATGCGCGTTTGGCTCGATCCCGACAAGCTCGCCAATCTCGGCATCACCGCCGTCGACGTGCAGAACGCCGTCGCCGAGCAGAACGTCCAGGTGGCGGCCGGCAAGATCGGGCAATCGCCGGCTCCGGCCGGCACCGCTTTCGAGATGCAGGTCAACGCCGTCGGCAGGCTGAGCGACCCCAAGGAGTTCGGCGACATCGTCGTGCGGGCCAATACCGCCAACGGCTCGTTGGTGCGGCTCCGCGACGTTGCGCGCATCGAGCTCGGCGCGCTGCAATATTCGTCGTCGGCCTTCTTCGGCAAGGACCCGACGGTGGTGCTCGCGGTCTACCAGATGCCGGGCTCCAACGCGCTCGATCTGCAGCAGCGCGTCAAGGACAAGATGCAGGAGCTGTCGGCCCGCTTCCCGAAGGGGGTCAGCTATGCCATGCATTACGATACGACACGTTTCGTATCGGCGTCTATGCATGACGTGCTGATCACGCTCGGCGAGGCGCTGGTCCTGGTCGTCGCGGTGGTGTTCATCTTCCTGCAAAGCTGGCGCACCACGATCATCCCGACGATCGCGATTCCGGTGTCGCTGGTGTCGACATTAGTCGTCATGTACATGTTCGGCTTCTCCCTGAACATGCTCAGCCTGCTCGGCATGGTGCTGGCGATCGGCCTCGTCGTCGACGACGCGATCGTCGTCGTCGAGAATGTCGAACGCCAGCTCGAGGCCGGCCTCAAACCGCTGGCTGCCACGCGTACGGCGATGGCCGAGGTCACCGGACCGATCATCGCCACGACCGCCGTGCTGATGGCCGTGTTTGTGCCGGTTGCCTTCATCCCCGGCGTTTCCGGCCGGCTCTACAACCAGTTTGCCCTGACGGTCGCGATCTCCTTCGGCATCTCGGCCTTTGTCTCGCTCACGCTTACTCCGGCGCTCAGCGCGGCGTTCCTGCGCCACCGGCCTGAAACGCAGTTCGTGCTGTTCCGCTGGTTCAACATGGGCTTCGAACGGCTGTCGCATGCGTATGCGAATGGCGTGCGCATTCTCATCCGTCTGCGCTGGATCATGCTTGGCCTGTTCGCGGCCGGACTTGTCGCGACCTATTTCGTCTGGCAGCGCCTGCCCTCGACCTTCCTTCCGGTCGAAGACCAGGGCTACTTCTTCGTCGTTATCCAGCTCCCCGACGGGGCCTCGCTGGAACGCACCGATGCAGTGGCGCAAAAGGCACGCGATATCCTGCAGAACACGCCCGGCGTCGACATTGTCGGCTCGATCAGCGGCTTGAACTTCCTGACCAGTGCCGCGCAGTCGAACTCGGCGGTCGAATTCGCCATCCTGAAGCCATGGGACGAACGCGGCCCCGACCAGAGCGCCTCGAAGCTCGTCGCCGACGTGCGCAACAAGCTGCTGCAAATTCCGGAGGCTTTTGCGCTGAGCTTCGACCCGCCTTCGATCCCGGGCATCGGCACCACCGGTGGCTTCGAGTTCCAGGTCGAGGATCTGACCGGCCGCGGCAGCGTGGCGCTCAACGATGCGACGCAAGCTGTGATTGCCGAGGCGCGCAAGCAGCCGGAGCTCAACCCACAGCAATTGTTCTCGTCGTTCTCGACCTCGACGCCGCAGTTCAACTACGATCTCGATCGCGCCAAGGCAAAGCTGCTCGGGCTCAACCTGCCGGACGTCTTCAACACGCTGCAGATCTATCTCGGCTCGCTTTATGTGAACGACTTCAACCTGTTTGGCCGCACCTTCCGGGTGACGATCCAGGCCGACAAGGACTCTCGAGCCGGTCCGGCCGACATTTCGCGGCTCTATGTCCGCAATGCGTCGGGTGGCATGGTGCCGCTGAGCACGCTGGGCAAGCTTGTGCCCATCGTCGGCCCCGAGACCGTGCCGCACTACAACAACAATGCGTCGGCCCTGATCAATGGCGGCGCCGCCCCCGGCTTTTCGTCCGGCCAGGCGGTGGCGGCAATGGAACGTGCCGCTGCCACGGCGTTGCCGAGAGATTTCGGCTACGAATGGACCGGCATCACCTATCAGGAGCTCAAGGCGGGATCGATTGCGTCCGTCGTCTTCGGCCTCGCCATCGTCTTCGTCTTCCTCATTCTTGCCGCGCAATATGAGAGCTGGGCGATGCCGTTCATGGTGCTGCTGGCGGTGCCGCTCGCATTGTTCGGTGCGTTCGTCGTGCTGTGGCTGCGCGGCATGCAGATCGACGTCTATTCGCAGATCGGCTTCGTCATGCTGATCGGACTGGCGGCAAAGAACGCGATTCTGATCGTCGAGTTTGCCCGGCGCCGGCGCGAAGAAGGCCTCAGCATCGTCGACGCCGCGATGGAAGCGGCGCGGCTACGGCTGCGGCCGATTCTGATGACCGCCTTCGCCTTCATCCTCGGCGTGCTGCCGCTGATGTTCGCCACAGGTGCGGGTGCCGCAAGCCGGCAGTCGATCGGCACCACCGTCTTTGGCGGCATGGTCGCAGCGACCATCCTGTCGCTGGTGTTCGTGCCGGTCTTCTATGCGGTGATCGAGCAGCTGCGCGAGCGCCGCAGCGAGAGCGAACCGGTCTCCGAAACGACTGAACAACCAACCGCCGAACCCGCCTTCGAGCCATTGGCCGAAGCGGCTGAATAGGACTGGAGAATCGATCATGCGTAAATGGAAAATCGCGCTGGGAACGGCCGTCGCCCTTGGGGCGATTTCGATAGCGAGCGTTCACTTGCTCGACATGGGCAGTCTCAGCCTCAACGCCGGCACGGCCGGGGCGGCGACACCCAAGCCGGAAGCCTTTGTCATGCCGGTGCCGGTGGTGAGCGTCGTCAAGAAGACGATCCCGATCTATCTCGACTACGCCGCCCGGGTAGAGCCGATCCGCAGCATTACGCTGCAGGCGCGCGTGCCGGGCTATCTGCAGGAGCAGGTCGCCACCGACGGCGGCGATGTTGCAAAGGGCGACCTTCTCTACAAGATCGCCCCGGAGGATTTCCAGGCTGCCCTGGAGCAGGCGAAGGCGCTTATCCAGCGCGACACGGCAACACTCGACTATGCGCGCTCCAATCTCGGGCGCGGCAGCGAGCTCGCCAAGAGCGGCTATCTCGCCAAGGACGTGTTCGACCAGCGCACCAGCACCTTGCGCGAGGCTCAGGCCTCGCTCGCCGTGAACCAGGCCGCCTTGCGAACCGCCGAGCTCAATTTGAGCTATACCGAAATCCGTGCTCCATTCGCGGGACGCATCGGACGCAGCCAGGCTTCCGTCGGAACGCTGGTCAGCGTTGCCGGCACGGTGCTCAACTCGCTGGTGCAGCTCGATCCGATCTACGTCACCTTCAATCCGAGCGAAACGGACCTGACCCAGATCGAGGAAGCTCGGGCCGCGGGACCGATCAGTGTCGACGTCCTGCTTCCCGGTGAAACCGAACCGCGCCAGAAGGGCGATCTTACCTTCATGGACAACACGATCGATCGCTCGACCGGCACGATCACGGCACGGGCGACGGTCGGCAACGGCAAGTTCACCCTGCTGCCCGGCCAGTATGTCCGCGTCCGGCTGCACGTCAAAGAGCAGCCCGATGCGCTGATGGTACCGCAGACGGCACTCGGCTCAGGCCAGCTCGGCAAATACCTCTATGTCGTCGGCAAGGACAACACCGTCGACCAGCGCATCGTTTCGCTCGGACCGACCAATGGCGATCAGGTGGCCATCTTGAGCGGCGTAGCCGAAGGCGACCAGGTGATCACCGGCAATCTGCAGAAGATCGGTCCGGGAATGCCGGTCTCGCCGCTACCCCAGAAACCGGCCACCTGATAACCCCCATCAGGTCCGGTCCCGCGGCGCCTTCGGCTCCCACGCCGAGGGCGCCGTTTTTGCTGAGCAGGGTCGGCAAGATCGGCCTCATCGGCACACTCGACCTTGGCAGGAGCCATGAAGGCGCAAGTAGAGCGCGCCGTGACGTACCCGTCTGCCGCAAGCAGCTGGCCAGCGGAGAACCTGTACCCGCAATTACCTCTTGCTAGATTGTCGACAATCTGCTGTGTTGCTTTTGGTCTCCTGGAGCAGCCGGATGGCAACGCTGGATTTCAGTCCGATCGCGGATACGACACGCCGGGCCGAGATCGTGGCGCTGCTCCGGCGCGCGATCCTGACCGGCCAGCTGGAACCGGGGCAGAAGCTCAACGAACTTAGGATTTCCGAGCAGATGCGGGTGAGCCGTGCGCCGCTGCGCGAGGCGATGCGCGAACTGGTGCAGGAAGGCATCCTGACCAGCATCCCCTACGCCGGAACCTTCGTCATCGAGGTGACCGCCAAGGACATCGACGATGCCTATTCGTTCAACAAGGTGCTGGACGAATTCGCTATCGAGCGGACCTGGCCGCTTCGCGACCAGCGCTTCTTCGACGAGATGGACCGGCGGCATGCGGCGGTGAAGCAGGCGACGCGCGAACTGGACACGACGCGACAGATCGAAACGGCGCTGCAACTGCATGGCCTGATCCACGAATGGGCCGACAATTCGGTGCTGCTGGAGACCTGGCAACGGCTGGCCAGCCGGCTGCAGATGTATTTTGCGCTGCACCAGCGGGCGCGCAACGAGCCGGTGCCTGCCGAAGACGCTCACGAAAGCTATGTGCAGTTGCTCAAGGGCAGCGACATGCGCGCTGCACAGCGCCACGCCAAGGAGCATATCGATTTGGATTTCGAGGAACTGCTCGCCTATGCGCGCGAGTTGGAAGAGCGTGGCTCAAAGGGCGCCGGCGCGGATCGTGCCGGCCTAACGCGCAATCGGCCCAAAGGCGGCTGAGCCCGACAAGTTTGGCGGTCATCCCGGAACACAGACAACGGACAGAAGACGTGCAGATCAAAACCATCAAAGCCTACCATGTCGTGCAGCCCTTTGTGGACGGACCTTACCGGATGTCGAAGGGGCGCGTCGCCGATGCGTTCGACGCTGTGATCGTCGCCGTCACCGCAGATAGCGGGCTCACCGGCTGGGGCGAGATGGCGCCGCTCGGCAATTTTTACTCGCCGGCGTTCGCCGCCGGCACGCGCGCCGGCGTCGTCGAGATCGCGCCGCATCTCATGGGCCATGACCCACGCGGGCTTGCCGGGATCAACAGGCTCATGGATACGGTGTTCAAGGGCCATCCCTACGTCAAGTCGGCGCTCGACATGGCATGCTCGGATCTCGCGGCGCGCGCCGCCGACGTGCCGCTGGTTACGTTGCTTGGCGGACGCGAGAGCGAGACGGCCGAACTCTACAAGGTCGTCACCCATGGCACGGTCGACGCGATGGCTGCACTTGCCAAGCGCATCGTCAAAGACGGCTTTCATCGACTGCAGGTCAAGGTCGGCGGCAACGTCCATGACGACATCGAACGCGTCACAGCCGTCGCCGCCGCGGTGCCGAAGGGCACCGTCATCTTCTGCGACGCCAATGCCGGCTGGACGCCTTACCAGGCACGCCAGTTCGTGGATGCGACGCGCACCATCGACTACACGTTCGAACAGCCCTGCACGACGATCGACGAATGCATGTCGGTGCGCCGCTCGCTTGACAAACCGATGGTGCTCGACGAATCCGTCGCCTCGCTGGACGACATGCTCGACATCCACCGCAAGGGCGCTGCCGACGGGCTGACGCTGAAGATCTCGCGGCTCGGAGGAGTGACCAAAACGCGCCAAATCCGCGACCTCGCCGTCGATCTCGGCTTCATGATCACCGTCGAGGACACTGGCGGCGCCGAGATCGACACATCGGCCATGGCGCATCTGTCGCTGTCGACGCCCGAGGAGCGCCGGCTGCACGCCATCGCCTTCCACGAATGGGTGACGGTGCGCACCGCATCCAATATGCCGCCGGTCTCGGGCAGCCGCATGGGCATTCCGGACGGGCCGGGACTTGGCATCGATGTCGTTCCCGACCTGCTCGGCGCGCCCTTCTTCGAGATCGGCAGCTGAGGTAGAGACCGCGCCACCTCAAGGCAACGTCGAGCAACCCGCATCGGTCGGCGCCGTCCGGCTACCTGCAGAGGTCGTGCCCTGACCGGCAGCTGACCCCAAGCGATCGGCCATTCCAGAGCGGGAATGTCCCAATTGCAGGTTGAAATATTTTTCATTTGGAAATAGGAATGTTCAAAACGTTGATTTGGACGCTGCGGCGCGTCAAGAACTGGAGGAAGCGACATGTCCCATCCGCAATTTGCAGCGGAACTTCTGCAGCGCGCTGAACAGCAGGGGCCGATCACCATCGGGCTTGCCGGCGCCGGTCAGATGGGCACCGACATCGTCGTCCAGGTGGCACTGATGCCGGGCATGCGGATCGGCGCTATTTCCGAGGTCAGGCCGCAGGCAGCGATCGACGCGGCGCTGCTCGCTGGCCACGACCGTTCCGACATCGTCCAGGCCGGCAATGCGGCGGCGATCGACCGCGCCATCGAGGCCGGCAAGATTGCGGTGACCGAAGATTTGCACGCGCTGGCGGCGGCTGGCCGGATCGACGTCATCATCGACGCGACGGGCAATCCCAATATCGGCACGCTGTTCGCGCTGGAAGTGATGAAGAACGGCAAGCACATCGTCATGCTCAATGTCGAGGCCGACATCACGATCGGCCGCTTCCTCAAGGACGAGGCACGCAAGGCCGGCGTCGTCTATACCGGTGCCGCCGGCGACGAGCCGGCCTGCACGCTGGAGATCATCGGCTTTGCCAAAAGCCTCGGCTTCAACATCATCGCCGCCGGCAAGGGCAAGAACAATCCGCTGAAGATCGACGCCATGCCGGCCGATTACGAGAAAGAAGCGGCCGAGCGCAACATGAATGCGCGCATGCTGGTCGAATTCGTCGACGGCTCGAAGACGGCCATCGAAATGGTGGCGATCGCCAATGCCACCGGCCTGGTGCCCGACGTGCCGGGCATGCACGGCCCAACCGCAACGCTGGAGGAGCTCGCCAGCGTGCTCTGCCCGCGCGAGGACGGCGGCGTGCTGCACCGCAAGGGCGTGGTCGATTATTCGATCGGCAAGGGCGTGGCGCCCGGCGTGTTCTGCATCATCGAGACCCAGCATCCGCGCGTGCTGGAGCGCATGATCGACCTCAAGGTCGGCAAAGGCCCCTATTTCACGATCTTCCGGCCCTATCATCTGACCAGCCTGGAAGTGCCGCTGTCGGCGGCGCGCGCCGTCGTCTACAAACGGGCCGACATGGAGCCGCTCGACCGTCCGGTCGCCGAGGCGGTGGCGGTTGCCAAGAGCGATCTTGGCGTCGGCCAGTCGCTCGGCATGATCGGCGAGAACGACTATCGCGGCTTCGCCATGACATGGGAAGATGCACGCGCCCGGGGCGCGCTGCCGCTCGGCCTTGCCGAACGGGCCAAGGTGGTCAAGCCGCTCAAGATCGGCGATTTCCTGACCTATGAAAATTGTGTACCCGACGATTCGATGGTGATAACCCAGATCCGCCGTCGTCTCGATCAGTCGGACGGACGGTTCGCTACCAACGCGGCTTGACCCCGCCGGATCTCCGCCTGATGGACGATATCGTAATCGGGATCGACGCCTCGACCACGGCCGTGAAGGCGATTGCCTTCACCCGCGACGGCGAGGAGCTGTTCCAGGCGCGCGAGACTTATCCGCTTTCAAATCCGAAGCCCAGCCATTTCGAGCAGGACGCCGAACATTGGTGGACGGCGCTGCTTGGCGCATTGAAGCAGGTCACTGAGGCGGTCGGCGCTTTCCGCGTGGCGGCGATCTCCATTGCCCACCAGCGCGAGACCTTCACGCTGGTCGACAGCGCCGGCAAACCACTTATTCCGGCGATCCTGTGGCTGGACGAACGCGCCCGGCCGCAGGTTATCAGGCTTTCGGCCGAACTCGGCCGCGAGGCGATCCGCGACTGGAGCGGCAAGCCGCCGGACCCGACGCCGGCGCTCTACGCCATCGCCTGGCTTGCCGAACACCAGCCTCAGGTGCTTCACCAGGCAGCGGCACTGGTCGACGTGCACGGTTTCTTCGTCCAGCGGCTGACCGGGCGATTGGTCACCTGCACCGCAAGTGCGGATCCGCTCGGGCTCCTCGACGTCGAGAGAGGTACCTGGCATCCCCGCCTCGTTGCGGCCGCCGGACTGCAGATGGAGCAATTGCCCGACCTGGTCGCGCCGGGCGCAATTTGCGGCGGGCTTTCCGCAACCGCGGCGCAACTGACCGGCCTGAGGGCCGGCACGCCGGTCGTTGCCGGCGCTGGGGACGGCCAGGCGATGGGCCTCGGCATGGGCGTCTACGGCGAAGGCAAGAGCTATCTCTCGCTCGGCTCCGGCGTGGTCAGCGGCTGCTATTCCGGCAAGGTGAAAACCTCGGACGCCTTTCGCACGCTGGTCTCGCCGACCGGTTCCGGTTTCATGCTGGAGACAGTGCTGCGTTCGGGCATGCAACTGGTCGACTGGATTGTCCGCACGACCGGTTCGCCGTCGGCGGCAGCACTGGAGAAAGCGGCGCTGGAGGTTGCCGCTGGCAGCGAGGGCCTGCTCGTCATGCCCTATTGGGCCGGCGTCATGAGCCCCTATTGGGATGGTGCCGCGCGTGGCGCCATTGTCGGCCTGTCGCTCGACCACCGGCCGGAGCATCTTTTCCGCGCTGTCCTGGAAGGCATCGCCTTCGAGCAGGCCGTTGCCACCGAGGCCATGGAAGCCCAGGCCGGCGGACAGGCGGCGATGATTGCCGCCGGCGGCGGCACCAATTGCGTACTCCTCATGCAGATCATGGCAAGCGTGCTCGAGCGGCCGATCTCGGTTTCGCCGGTCAACGAAGCCGCCGCACTCGGCGCCGCCATGCTGGCGGCCGCCGCGGTCGGCTGGTTTGCCTCGCCGGAAGCCGCCGCAAAGGCAATGGCTGCCGCTCCCACCATGCATGTCGACCCGGTCGATGGACTTGTTGCCGGCTATCGCGGCCGCAAGGCAATCTACCGCGATCTCTATCAAGCGACGCGCGATATCCACGTGCGGCTGAGTGCTCTCAACGCGACTAGCGGTTGAGCAGCCCCTTTGCCGCATCCTCGTCGGTGATCAGAACCGATACCTTGGTGTTGGCGAGTGCTGCCCGCATGATGGCAATCTTTTCCTGCCCTCCCGACACCAGGATGATGCTCGGGATATCCGACAGATCCTGCAGCGGATAGGCACAGACGCGGCGGTTCACCTCGTGGTCGACCGGGCGGCCCTCGGCGTCGATGAAATGACACAGAATATCGCCGACGGCGCCGGCCGCCTGCAGTTCCTCGAGTTCGCTTGGCTTGATGAAGCCGTAATTGGCGATCGGGCTGTCGTTGGAAAACGAGCCGACGCTGAGCACGGCAATGTTTGCCCGGCGTGCACGGAAGACAACGTCCTGAACGCTGCGCTGGCTCATGAACGCGTCGCGCTGTTCCGGCCGGTCGGCATAGACCGGCACCGGCAGCAGGAAGCACTCCGCACCGATCTTCTCGGCGAAATCCCAGGCGCTTTCTGTCGGGTTGAGCGGCTGTGCATGGGTCAGGCCGCCAAGCATCGAAACCACCGTGGTCCTGGCGATAGGCCGCCTTGGCAACTCATTGATGGCGAATTTCAGCGTCCGCCCCCAGCCCAGCGCAATGACATCGCCGGCATTCACATGGTCGGCCAGATAGGCGGCGGCGGCGTGGCCGATCATCAGCGGTGCGTTGCTTCGGTCGGCAGCCGACGGCACCACAACAGCCTGGCTGAGCCCGAACCTCTGCTTGAGGCTTTCCTCCAAAACCACGCATTCGACGACGCTGTCGCGGATGCGAAACTGGACGACACCCTCTTCGCGGGCGGCGGAGAGAATGCGATGTACCTTGATGCGGCCGACGCCGAGAATTTCGGAAATCCGCTCCTGTGTAAGACCCTCGACATAATAGTGCCAGGCGGCGCGGGCCTTGAGTTCGGCGTCGGGAAAGCGCGAGGCTCTTTCGTTCTCTACGATCGTCATCTGTTTGCCTTGCCGCAGCCGCCGGCTCTGCTCATGATATTCCAATCCGGCGACTTCGAAATGCCCAAGATTTCCGAGACCTTGCGTAAGGCAAACCGGCGGACAGCGCAAACCGTCGTCGAATGAAACGGCAGGCCTTGACAATTTTCCGACGAACAGTTTAGCTGAACAAAATTGCATGTTAAAGATAAATTGTTCACATGGAGGGGCCTGGTGAACAAAGTGGCCCGGTGATGCAGCGCCGGATTGCTGTGGAGGAGACGAAGTGGCTGTGAGCAACGACGCAAGCGAGTTGAAAGCAGGCTCTGGTACGCAGGCCACGACGGGCGCAAAGTTTTCGGCTGTCTTTGCCGGAACCATGGGCCCGCTGATCGGGCTGGTCCTGCTGTGCCTGGCGCTCTCGCTGACCACCGATACGTTCCTGACCATCCGCAACATCCTCAACGTGCTCGACCAGGTTACCGTACTCGGCATCATGGCGATCGGCATGACGCTGGTCATCCTGATCGGCGGCATCGACCTGTCCGTTGGCTCGGTGCTGGCGCTGGCTTCCATGGTGATGGGCTTCGTCGCCCATCCGGACTATCTCAATCTCGGCCTGCCGGCCGGCATCGCCGCAGCCCTCGTCGTCGCCGGCCTTTGCGGGCTGGTTTCGGGCCTGCTGGTGACGGTCACCAAGCTGCCGCCCTTCATCGCCACGCTGGCCATGATGTCGGTGGCGCGCGGTCTCGCCAATATGATCACCGACGGCTCGCAGATCGTCGGCTTTCCCGACTGGTTCACCAGCCTGTCGATCATCCGCCATTTCGGCTTCCTGTCGGTCACCGTCGGGCTGATGATCGTGCTTGCCGTCATTTTCGCGATCTTCCTGAATTATCGCGCCACCGGCCGCAGCCTCTACGCAATCGGCGGCAGCGCCGAAGTCGCCCGGCTGTCCGGCATACCGGTCAAGTCGCTGACAAACTGGGTCTATACGATCTGCGCCGTGCTGGCCGGTCTCGCCGGCATCGTGCTTGCCGCCCGGCTCGATTCCGTCCAGCCGAGCTCCGGCCTTGGCTACGAGCTCGACACCATCGCGGCGGTGGTTATCGGCGGCGCCAGCCTGTCGGGCGGCGTCGGTTCGATCGGCGGCACAGCCATCGGCGTCCTCATCATCGGCGTGCTGCGCAACGGACTGAACCTGCTCGGTGTCTCGCCCTTCATCCAGCAAGTGGTTATCGGCGTGGTGATCGCGCTGGCGGTGGCCACCGACACCTGGCGGCGCAGAGCACAATGAAAAATGGGGCACAATGAAGAATTGGGCTCAATGAGATTCACCCGGATATTCGGGCGAAAACGGATCGGTGATCCGAAACTGGGAGTTGTTCGGCCACGGGGCGCCGCGATGCGCGGGCAGGACAGATTGAACATCAACGGAGGAATAACATGCTGACTAAACGTTCATTGCTGCTTGCCGCCGCGGCCATCATCCCGCTGCTTAGCCTGTCCGACATGGCCTCGGCCAAGGAAGCCAAGAAGCTCGGCCTCGCCGTCGCCAATCTGCAGGCCGACTTCTTCAACCAGATCAAGCAGTCCGTCGAAGCCTACGGCAAGGAAAAGGGCATCGAGGTCGTCACCGTCGACGCCAAGGGCGATTCGGCGACCCAGGTCAGCCAGGTGCAGGATCTGATCACGCAGAATATCGATGCGCTGATCTACATTCCGGCCGGCGCCACCGCCGCCACCGTGCCGACCAAGACGGCCAAGGCTGCCAGCATCCCAGTCATCAATGTCGACCGCAACGCCGACGGCGCGCCCGGCGACACCTTCATCGCCACCAATAGCGTGGCATCGGCGAAAGCGGTTTGCGACTACATCGCCAAGCAGGCCGGCGGCAAGGGCGAGCTGATCATCATCCACGGCCAGAAGGGTACGACGCCCGAGGTCGATCGCTCGAAGGGCTGCGGCGAAGCGCTGAAGGGCTATCCCGACATCAAGGTCGTCGGCGAATTGTGGAGCGAAGGCTGGCACCAGGACGAAGGTTTCAAGCTGACGCAGGATCTGTTGCAGTCGCATCCCGACGTGTCGATCGTCATCGGCCAGGCCGATGCGCTGGCGCTCGGTGCGGCGCAGGCGGTCAAGGTCGCCAATCCCGGCCACAAGGTCTGGGTTGCCGGCTTCGACGGCGACGTGGCGGCGCTCAAGGCGCTGAAGGACGGCGTCTTCGACGTGACGGCGACGCAGCAGACCCAGGGCATGGGCCGGCTTGCCGTCGATGCGGCAATCAAGCTGGTGGCCGGCGAGACCATTCCCGCAGAACAGCTGCAGGATGCGACGCTGACCACCAAGGACAATGTCGAGCAGTTCATCGCCAAGCATCCCTGATTTAGACCAGTCCGGCAGTCGACGAGCGCAACAATGTCCACCGAACCTCGCCACACGCACAGCCCCAATCTGGGTCTCGTCGTCAGCGGCCTCTGCAAAAGCTACGGACCGGTGCAGGTCCTGGCCGATGCGAGCTTCGAGGTGCGGCCGGGCGAGGTCGTGGCGCTGCTTGGCGAAAACGGCGCCGGCAAGTCCACCGTCTCGAACATCATCGCCGGGTCGACCAAGCCCGATGCCGGCACCATCACCTGGCGGGGGAACGCTTATTCCCCCGCCAATCCTGCCGCGGCGATCGACGCCGGCATCGGCATGATCCACCAGGAGCTGAAGCTGCTGCCGGATCTGTCGGTCGCCGAAAACGTCTATGTCGGGCGCCTGCCGATGCGCGGCGGCCGCATCGACCGCGCGGCAATGAATGCACGGGCATCAGCCCAGTTGAAGCGCCTCGGGCTCGATGTCTCGCCCGAGCGCAAGGTGCGCACGCTGCGTATCGCCGCCCAGCAGCAGGTCGAGATTGCCAAGGCGCTGACGCTCAATGCCGAGCTGCTGATCTTCGATGAACCGACGGCCGCCCTTGGCGGCGAGGAAACGGAGCTCCTGTTCCAGCAAATCCGCAAGCTCAAGGCGGAAGGCATGTCCTTCATCTATATCAGCCACCGGCTGGACGAAATCGCCCAAATCGCCGACCGTGTGGTGGTGATGCGCGACGGGCGCATCGTCGCGCGGCACGAGCGCGCCGACATTCCGGTGCGCACCGTTGTCGAGCAGATGGTCGGCCGCAGCGTCGAGCGGATGTTCCCGACTTTGTCGGCGCCCCGCAACGACACGCTGCTCGAGGTCGAGAACCTGTCCTCGCCGGAACGCAGTTTCCAAAATGTCAGCTTTTCGGTGCGGGCCGGCGAAATCCTCGGCATTGCCGGCCTGATCGGTGCCGGCCGCACGGAGCTGGTGCGGGCGATCGCCGGTGCCGATCCGATCTCATCGGGCTCGGTGCGCGTCGCCGGCAAGCCGGTGCATCTCAATGGGCCGGCGGCGGCGATCAAGGCCGGCGTCGTGCTGGTGCCGGAAGACCGCAAGGCGCAAGGCGTGGTGCTCGACCAGACGATCGGCGAGAATCTGGCGATCGGCAATTTCGACCATGTCGCGCCGAATGGCTGGGTGTTCCCGAAGGCGGTGCAGAAATTCGCCGAGGCCGGTATTCGCCGGCTCGGCGTCAAAGGCCGGCCGAACCAGGCGGTCAGCAAGCTTTCAGGCGGCAACCAGCAGAAGGTGATCATTGCCAAATGGGTGTCGCGCCCGCCCAAGGTGTTTATCCTGGACGAGCCGACGCGCGGCATCGACGTTGGTGCCCGCGCCGCGATCTACGATGTCATCGCCGACCTTGCCCGTTCCGGCATGGCGGTGGTGGTGGTGAGTTCCGACCTCGAGGAAGTGCTCGGCCTGTCGCATCGCGTGCTCGTGCTGAGCCGCGGCCGTCAGCGCGGCATTCTCGACCGCAGTGACGCGAGCAATGTCGCCGTCATGGAACTCGCCACGAGCTAGGACAGCCCATCGAAACAAAGCGCAGCAGGTGGTATCCTCCCGGGCACCAGACCGCGCGGGGCGCCAGCAACAGAGTTGGCGCCCCTTTATTTCCGGAGGACGGCGGTTGGAGGAGAGGGACCGACGATGAAACTATTCGATCTTCATGGTGACGTGGCACTTGTGACAGGCGCCGGCAG
This sequence comes from Mesorhizobium sp. M1403, assembly GCF_040317695.1. Lineage (NCBI taxonomy): Bacteria > Pseudomonadati > Pseudomonadota > Alphaproteobacteria > Hyphomicrobiales > Phyllobacteriaceae > Mesorhizobium > Mesorhizobium sp. M1403. The sequence goes on from NZ_JAMYKY010000023.1 coordinate 49,702, forward strand.
CGGCATCGGGCAAGCAATCGCCATCGGCCTGGCCGAGGCCGGCGCCGACATAGCCTGCTTCGGCCACGCCTCCAAAGGCGGGCTGGAGGAGACCGCACACCAGATCACAGCACGCGGCCGCAAGGCACTGGTGCTGACTGGAACGGTGACCTCAGAGGCCGATCTGGCGGCTGCGATCGAGCGTACCGAGGCCGAGCTCGGCGCGCTGACGGTCGCCGTCAACAATGCCGGAATCGCCGGAGCTGAGCCGGCAGAGACGCTGTCGCTGGAAAAGTGGCAGAAGCTCTACGACGTCAATGTCAGCGGCGTGTTCCTGTCCTGCCAGGCCGAGGCCCGTGTCATGCTGACGCGGCGCAAGGGCTCGATCATCAACATCGCCTCGATGTCGGGCTCGATTGTCAACCGCGGCCTGACGCAGGCGCATTACAACTCGTCGAAGGCCGCGGTCATCCACATGTCGAAGAGCCTCGCCATGGAATGGGCCGATCGCGGTCTACGCGTCAACGTCGTCAGCCCCGGCTATACGCTGACCCCGATGAACAAGCGACCGGAGGTCGCCGACCAGGTCAGGATCTTCGAGCGCGACACGCCGATGGGCCGCATGGCGGCGCCGGAAGAGATGGTCGGCCCGACCGTGTTCCTGGCCAGCCGCGCCGCGAGTTTCGTCACCGGCATCGACCTGATCGTCGATGGCGGCTTCGTCTGCTGGTAGGAGAAAAAATGCAGAAGCGATTCCAGGGAAAAACGGCGGTCATCACCGGCGCGAGCGGCGGCATTGGCGCGGCAATGGCCAGGCGCTTCGCGGCGGAAGGTGCTGCGGTCGTCGTCAGCGCCATCGACGCGCGCGTCGAAGAGGTTGCCGCCGATCTGAAGACTGCGGGCGCCAAGGTCGCGTGGATGCGCATGGACGTGACCAAAAAGGAAGAGGTCGTCGCGCTTTACGACCTGGCCGAGCAACAATTCGGCCGCATCGACATCTCCGTGCAGAATGCCGGTGTCATCACCATCGCCAGGATCGAGGCGATGACCGAGGCCGAATGGGACAAGGTGATGGCGGTCAACACCAAGGGCGTGTTCCTGTGCTGCCAGGAGGCGATCGCGCGCATCCGCAAGCATGGCGACGGCGGCCGGCTGATCAACACGGCATCCGGCCAGGCGCGGCAGGGTTTTATCTACACGCCGCATTACGCCGCCTCGAAATTCGGCGTCGTCGGCATCACCCAGAGCCTCGCCAAGGAAGTGGCCAAGGAGAAGATCACCGTCAACGCGATCTGCCCCGGCATCATCGACACCGATATGTGGGCCTATAACGACGCCGCGTGGGGCAAGTTGATGGGCGACTACAAGCCCGGCGAGCTGATGGCCGAATGGGTGGAGAACATCCCGATGGGCCGCGCCGGCAGCGGCGAGGACGTCTCCGGCCTGGTCAGCTTCCTCGCCAGCGACGATGCGGCCTACATCACCGGGCAGACCATCAATGTCGATGGCGGCCTGATCATGTCGTGAGATACGACACAGGCCAACGTTCCATCCGCCGGATCTGAAAGCCGCTTCGCTGCATTCAGGCTGCTCGGCCGGCCCGCGCCAATCCATGTTCCACGAGCCGGTCGATGATTTCGGAATAGCTGACGCCGCTTGCCGCCATTGCCTTGGAGTACATGCTGATATCGGTGAAGCCGGGGATGGTGTTGATTTCATTGACCAAGAATTGCATGTCCGGTGTCAGGAAAAAGTCGATGCGCGCCATCCCGTCACAGCCGACGGCTCTGAAAGCCCTTGCAGCCACATCCCGCATGCTTGCCTCGACCTCGGGCGGCAGTTCGGCCGGCACTTTTAGCGCCGCGCCTTTCTCGTCGATGTATTTGGCATCGTAGCTGTAGAAACCGTGGCTTTCCGCCGGCACGATCTCGCCTGGCCGCGAGACGAACAGGTCGCCTGCCGGGTCCTCCAACACGCTATATTCGATCTCGCGCCCATGAACGAATTCCTCGGCCAACAGCTTGCAATCGTGCTGGAAGGCTTCAGCAAGCGCTCCATCGAATTCCTGGCTGGCATTGATCTTTCCGACGCCGACAGACGATCCCTGACGCGCAGGTTTGATGAAGAACGGCAGGCCGAGTTCGCTTTCTAGTATGGCGAGGGCAGGCGCCGCACCTTCATAGACCGTCACTGAGCGCGCGATTGGCAGACCCGCCGCTTTCAGGAGCCGCTTGGTGATATCCTTGTCCAGTGCGGTTGCTGAACCCAGGATGCCGCAGCCGGCGAGCGGCACCAGAGCCACCTCGGCCACCCCCTGTACCGAGCCGTCTTCGCCATGGGGGCCGTGCAGGACGGGAAACAGGATGTCGATCGTTGGCAGATCATAGGACGTGCCGTCGGCCGGGATCGCCATCATCCGTCCGCGCCCACCCGGAAGCAGGCAAACTTCCGTGCCGCCTGCAGGTTTCGCGAGCTTACCATCCTCAAAACTGCTCAGCAGCCACTGTCCTTCGCGCGTGACGAAGATTGGGACGGCATCGTATTTGGCAGGCAGCAGCGCACGCATGACATTGGTTGCTGAAAGCACCGAAACGTCATGCTCGGCGGAACGTCCGCCAAAGAGCACGGCAATGCGCAGTCTGTTCAAGGAAGAGGTCATGCAAGCCTCGGAGACGATCTGGTGTTGAAAGGGTCAGAAGCCGACGGCGATACCGCGGTTGGCGAGGAAATAAGGCGCTCTGGTCTGCTGCATTGTGTCGATATCCTGTCGTCGCGGCTGGTAACCCGATGACTGGCAACCTTGGCTTTTTTCGAACCGATCTAAGGGTTCATGCAAAAAGACGGGCCGTGAAATTGGCACCGGCGTTAATCGTTGCGCCACGTGAACGTTGGTATATATAATTTCATCTCATGAAAGTGGCTCTGGCAAATTACAGAGCCAACAGCCGAGATCATGGGACTTTGATGGTTTGCACCTCAAGACCGGCGATCGATCCGTGGATCACTGCCTCGGCAGCAATCGTTCGGCAGTCATGACGCGGCCGGTCCCGCCACATCTTCACCAATTTGGGCACCACGCCGTTTTGCGCCTGCATCCGCTTCGGCAGCATTGTGGCGCCGACGGCCTTGCGCAACGACCAGCTTTTCCAACACAATCAAAAAAAGACGCAAGAAGGGAACGAACGATAACGTCCACCAGAGCTTGACAGGAGAACAAGCATGTCACTTCGGAGCATGATTTCGAAACTATCAATGGGAGCCTTGGCGCTTGCCGCAGCAAGCGCGCTGACACTACCGGCACAAGCAGCGGCGCCGGAATCCAACGACCCGATCAAGATCGCGCTGTTCGACTGGACCAGCGTCAATCTGAACGCCAAGATCCTCGGCGGCATCCTCGAAAAGCTCGGCTATACCGTCGAGTACCCGACCGCCGACTATCTCTCCAGCCTGACCACCGGCCTGACCAATGGCGACATCGATGTCGGCATGGAGTTCTGGGACACGACGGCCGGCGAAGCGATGAAGGCCTCGGATGCAACCGGCCAGACCGAACGCCTCGGCAAGCTCGGGCCCAAGGCCAAGGAGGAATGGTGGTTTCCCGAATATATGAAAGAGAAATGCCCGGGCCTGCCGAACTGGGAGGCATTGAAGGACCCGAAATGCGCCGAGGCCTTTTCGACGGCGGAAACAACACCGAAGGGGCGCTATCTCGGCGGCCCTGTGACATGGGAAGGTTTTGACGACGAGCGCGTCGAGGCGCTGAAACTGCCCTTCACCGTCATCCATGCTGGCACCGATGCAGCGATGTTCGCCGAACTGGACTCGGCCTATCAGCGCAAGGCGCCGATCATGCTGTGGATCTATTCGCCGCATTGGGCACCGGCCAAATACAAGGGCGAATGGATCGAATTCCCCGACTATACTGTAGAGTGCTACACCGACCCGAAATGGGGCGTGAACCCCGATGCGAAATACGACTGTGGCAAGCCGCATGGCGAGATCTGGAAATATTCCTGGGCCGGCATGAACGACAAATGGCCGGTGGCCTACAAGGTCGCGAAAAACTACACGGTCGACACCGACGAGCTCAACAAGATGAGCGGTGAGATCGATCTCGAAGGCAAGACGCCGGAAGACGTCGCCGCCGCGTGGATCGCCGCCCACGAAGCGGACTGGAAGGCCTGGGCCGAGTGACCGTCTGACTGGAAATCCGACGGCCCGGCCATTCGTGGCCGGGTCTCGATCCCTATTCCAGAAGGACGATTGCATGACCGATACGATTGAACGCGCGGCGAAAGCGGGCAACGATGCCCGCCCGATAAAGCTTGCCTGCCGCAATGTCTGGAAGCTGTTCGGGGCGGACGCGGCCAATTTCATCCGCCGGCGCGACGGCAAGGCCAGCCTGGCGGACATCGCCGCTGCCGGACTGGTTGGCGCGGTGCGCGCCGTCGATCTCGAAATCCGGCAAGGCGAGATCTTCATCATCATGGGACTTTCGGGATCAGGCAAGTCGACGCTGGTGCGCTGCATGTCGCGGCTGATCGAGCCGACCCACGGCAAGGTCGAGTTTGAAGGCAAGGACCTGCTCAAGATTTCCGATGCCGCGCTGATCGAGCTGCGACGCCACCGCATGGGCATGGTGTTCCAGAATTTTGCCCTGCTGCCGCATCTCAACGTACTGGAGAACATCGCCTTTCCCTTGGGCATCCAGGGGCAGGACCGGCCGACGCGCGAAAAGCGGGCTCGCGAGGTCATCGAGTTGGTCGGCCTGCGCGGCCGCGAGCATTTCTATCCACGCGAGCTTTCCGGCGGCCAGCAGCAGCGTGTCGGCATCGCCCGCAGCCTCGCCACCAAGCCGGAAATCTGGTTCCTCGACGAGCCATTCTCGGCGCTCGATCCGCTGATCCGCCGTGAGATGCAGGACGAGCTGATGCGGCTGCAGACCATGCTGCACAAGACCATCGTCTTCATCACCCATGATTTCGACGAGGCCATCCGGCTGGCCGACCGGATCGCCATCATGAAGGACGGCGAGGTCATCCAGATCGGCACGCCGGAAGAGCTGGTGGTCAACCCGGCGACGGATTATGTCGCCGAATTCACCCGCGACGTCGACCGCGCCAAGGTGATCTCGGCCAAGAGCCTGATGCGCGCCTGCGACGGCGCTGAACATGGCGGCACGGTCGCGCCGGATGCCAAGATCGCCAGTTTCTCGGCAGATATCGTCTCTGCCGGCAAGCCCTTCGCGGTGGTCAACGGCACCGGCAAGCCGATCGGCGAGGTAACGCCGCAGGCGGTGATCGATCTTCTCGCTGGCATCGAACGTCCCGGAGCCGGCGCATGACGGTCACGGCAAGCGCGAGCGCAGTGAGGCCGCGGCAGGGTCAGACCTGGCTGGTGATCTGGGCCTGCGCGCTCGCCGCCGTGCTTGTTGTCTTCCTGCTGCAGGAAAGCCTGCCCTGGACGGTCAATTACCCAGCCAATGCCGTCATTCCCGTCGCCGACTGGGTCAGCGCGCTGATGAACTGGCTGAAGTCGAACTTCTCCTGGCTGACGCGCTCGCTCACCGCCGTGCTCGGCGTGCCGCTCGATTTCGCGCTCAATCTTCTCGCCAAGAATTTCAAGATCGGCCATGGCGCGGATATGATCGTCTTGCCGCGCCTGTCCTGGGTCGGCGTCTGCGCTGCCGCCTACCTTGCCGGCCGCGCTGCCGGCGGCTGGAAGCTGGGCGCGCTGGTCGGCGGGTGTTTTCTCTACATCGCGCTGTTCGGGCAGTGGACCAGCGCCATGCTGACGCTGGGCCTGATCTCGATCGCTGTGCCGTTTTGCATTGTCACCGGGCTGTTCGCCGGCATCTGGGCATGGCGCAAGCCTTGGGCAGAAAGGCTATTGATCTCCCCTGCCCTCGATCTGATGCAGACGATCCCAACCTTCGCCTATCTCATCCCGATGCTGCTTTTGTTCGGCAACAGCCCAGTCTCGGCAATGATCGCGACGGCAATCTTCGCGACACCGCCAATGGTGCGGGCGACGATGCTGGGCCTGTCGCGGGTGCCGTCGGAGATCGACGATTTCAGCGAGATGGCCGGCTGCACGGCACGGCAGAAGCTGTGGCGGGTGCTGTTGCCGTCGGCGCGGCCGACGCTGATGGTCGGCGTCAACCAGGTTATCATGCTGGCGCTCAATATGGTCATCATCGCCTCGATGATCGGCGCCGGCGGCCTCGGCTATGATGTGCTTTTGGCGCTGCGCGCGCTCAAGGTCGGCGAGGCGATGGAGGCAGGCCTCGCCATCGTCGCACTGGCAATTGCGCTCGACCGGCTGAGCCAGGCGATCGCGCACAATCAAGCCAAGGGCCATGTCTATCAGGACGTGAGCCCGAGCTTCTGGCGTCGTTATCCCAATCTGACGCTGGCCGTTGCCATCCTTGCCGTCAGCACACTGTTCGGCCTGTTCGTGCCGGCCTTCGCCGCGGTGCCGAAGGCGATCACCTTCACCACCGCACCTTTGTGGAAGGCGGCGGTGAACTGGATCACGATCAACTTCTTCGACACGATCGAGGCGTTCCGCGTGGCGCTGATCCTCAATGTGCTGAACCCGGTGCGCGCCTTCTGCGAGGGCTTTCCGTGGCTGGGCGCGGTTTGTCTCCTCGGCCTTGCCGGATACCAGCTCGGCGGCTTGCGCCTCGCCGCCCTGGTCGCGGCATTGACAGCGTTCTGCGCCGTCACCGGCCTTTGGGAAAAGACCATGGCGACGGTCTACCTGTGCGGCATCTCGGCCTTTATCGCTTGCCTGATCGGCATCCCTATCGGGCTGATGGCATCGCGCAGCGACCGCTTCGAAAAGATCGTGACGCCGGTCATCGACACGCTGCAGGTGCTGCCGTCGTTCTGCTTCATCATTCCGGTGGTGATGCTGTTCAGAGTCGGCGACGTCACCGCGATGATCGCCACCGTCGCCTTCGCCGTGGTGCCGGCCATCCGCTACACCAATCACGGGATCCGGCAGGTGCCGCCGGCGCTGATCGAGGCGGCGAAGGTTTCCGGCTGCACCAAGCGCCAGACCTTCTTTCGCGTGCAGCTGCCGCTGGCGTTGCCGGAGATCATGCTCGGCGTCAACCAGACTATCCTGATGGCGCTGGCAATGATCATCATCTGCGCCATGGTCGGCACCCGCGATCTCGGCCAGGAAGTGTTCATCGCCCTGTCCAAGGCCGATTCTGGCCGCGGCATCGTCGCCGGCCTGGCCATCGCCTTCATCGGCATCGTCGCCGACCGGCTGTTCAATGCATGGACGGCCAAGGCGAGAGCGAGGCTGGGATAGCCGGGAATAGGACGGCCACAGGAAGCTGCCGCTAATGGCGCCCCGGTGACGAGTTACCGATCCCTACGCCTAACGACATAGCCCTTCGGGATTATTGCTCGCTCTTGGCTCACATCGTACGGCTGTGATGGGACGGGTAGGCTCAACAGGAGAGCGGATAATGTCTAAACGCGTTCCCTTTACTACCGGTGATCTAGCAGATCATCAGTGGGGTATCGATGACGCCCTCACAGGCGATCCAAACACGAATATCTTGACCGGCGACGCCGGCGGCAGCCTGCTCGATTTCTCGAGAGGCGGCAACGATACCTTTACGGAAACCGCACCGTCGACCTACACCTTCTACGGTGACGCGGCTCGGAGCTTGTTCAATTTTGCTCGGGGCGGTGACGACACCTTCACCACGGGGCTTTCGTCCACCACGACGACTGCCTATGGTGACGCGGGCGACGATATGTCGGACCACAGCAAGGGCGGCAACGATACCTTCAACAGTGGATTGGCAAGGCAGGTAGTCGATACCTTCTATGGTGACGCCGGCGGCAACATGCTCGGCCATGCTCATGGGGGTGACGACACTTTCCTGACCCAAACCAAACAAGGAGCCGACCACACCTTCTACGGTGATGCAGGCGGCGAGATGTCCGATCGCAGCAAGGGCGGCAACGACACCTTCGAGGGCTCGAAAGAAGCCAATAACATTTTCTACGGTGACGCCGGCAGCAACATGTCCGGCAATGCGCGGGGCGGCGACGATAGCTTCACGGGCAAGAGCGATTCATTCAACACTTTCTACGGCGATGCCGGCGGCGACATGTCGGACGACAGTAGGGGTGGCAACGATACCTTTACGGGCCGCTCCTTTTCCACCAACACTTTCTTCGGCGACGCCGGCGGCAACATGTCTGGCCATGCTCTGGGCGGCGACGACTATTACACAGACACGTTTGGGGATCTCGGGAGCAAAACTCTCTATGGCGATGCGGGCGGCGATCTTTCCGGTTTTGCCACGGGCGGCAACGACACCTTCACGAGCGTGGGTGGGTCCCGGGTAACGTTCTACGGTGACGCGGGCGGCAGTATGTTCGACCATGCGCTTGGGGGCGATGACGTGGCCGTGCTGCAAGGCACCGCCCATAATGTGGGGTATGGCGACGCCGTGACGATGCTCGGCAACGCTGTGGGCGGCAATGACACCCTGACCGGCGGGAACAAGAGCGCCTTTCCTGACGTTCTAAACGAGTTGTCCGGCGACGCGCGCGCTATGTCCGGCTCCGCCCAGGGCGGCAATGACATTCTTACCGGGGGCCAGAACAGCGAAAGCGGCCAAGTTCGCAACTTCCTGTGCGGCGACGCTCTGCAAATGTCCGGTTCGGCTCAGGGCGGCAACGATGTCCTGTACGCAGGGAGCGCGGCACCTGGCTGCACGGTCATCAATGACATGTGGGGGGATGGACAACTGAGCGAGTTGGCTCAGGGCGGCGCAGACCAATTCATATTCAAGGACGATGGTTCAATGACGGTCGGAACCCAAAACACCATCTACGACTTCAGCCAGACCCAAGGCGACACTATCGTGTTTAGTGGCGTGGAGGGCGTGCAATCGTTCGATGATCTCACAATTGCGCAAAGTGGAACCGACACCATTATTACCGCGGGAGTCGATCAAGTTACTCTCGCAAACTTTGCGAGCCCGCTGACAACGAGTGACTTTTTGTTCGTCTGAAAGTGAAACCTTACCTGTTCGAAGTAGCTGGAATGCGGTGAGAGTTCGTTGAAGATGGTCGCGCGGCCGGTCGCCCCAATTCTGCTCGACCGGCCGATCGGCGATCCCAGCCGCAAGTATGGATCAAGCGGCCAGGAATCTCTCGGTCAGTCGAGCCCAGAGCGCTGCGCCGACGGTCAAATTGCCGTCGTTGAAATCATATTTCGAGCTGTGCAGGATGGCTGAATCCTCGCCGTTGCCGAGGCGGAGGAAGCAACCGGGTTTGTGCTCGAGGAAATAGGAAAAGTCTTCGCTGCCGGGGATCAACGGGCAGACGGACACCTTGTCCTGACCAACGAGTTCAACAGCGACGTCTGTCGCAAAGGACGTCTCGCTCTCGGAATTGACCACCACCGGGTAGCCGCGCTCGTAGTCGATCTCGACGGTTGCGCCATGCGCCTGCGCCACAAGTGCTGCGATACTGCGAATACGCTGCTCGAGCCTATCGCGAATCTCGACCGAGAAGGAGCGGACGCTGAGCGTGATCTCGGCCTGTTCGGGAATGACGTTGGAGGCCGTGCCGCCGTGAATGGTGCCGACGGTGACGACAGCCGTCTCGATCGGGTTGACGTTGCGCGACACCACCGTCTGGAGGGTCATGATGATGTTGGCGGCAGCGACGATCGGGTCGACCGTCAGGTGCGGACGCGAGGCGTGGCCGCCACGCCCGGCGATCTTGATGGTGACGGTATCGCTCGCTGCCATCAGCGGCCCCGCGCGCATCAGGAAGGAACCCGCCGGCGCGCCCGGATGGTTGTGCAGCCCGAAAATCGCATCGCAGGGAAAGCGCTCGAACAGGCCGTCGGCGATCATCGCCTGCGCCCCGCTTCCTTTGCCGGCTTCCTCGGCCGGCTGGAAGATGAGGTTCACCGTGCCGTTGAAATGGCGCGTGCGCGCCAGGTATTCGGCCGCGCCGAGCAGCATCGTGGTGTGGCCGTCATGGCCGCAGGCGTGCATCTTGCCGCTGGCTTGGCTGGCATAAGGGAGATTGGTCGCTTCGGTGATCGGCAAGGCGTCCATGTCGGCGCGGATGGCAATGCTGCGGCCGCTGCCTTGGCGCAAGCGGCCGACGACCCCGAGCCCGCCGACATTGCGTGTCACCTCATAGCCCCAGCTTTCGAGCCGTTCGGCAACGTATGCAGCCGTTTCGTGCTCCTGGAAGGAAAGCTCGGGATGCGCGTGCAGGTGCTGGCGAGCCGCAGCAAGCTCGGCGGCCTTGTCGGCGAAGTCGGAAACATCGGCGAACTGGTTGGAGGTCTTTGGCATGAGGGGTCCTTTGCCGAGCACGTAATGGCGCCGGCTTTTCTGTCAGATGAAACGGCTTAAAAAGGCCCGCGTGCGCGGGTGCCTGGGTTTGGCGAGAACCTCGTCCGGAGGCCCGGCCTCGATCACATTGCCGTCGTCCATGAACACCACCCGATCCGCCGCTTCGCGGGCGAAGCCGATCTCATGCGTGACCACGATCATGGTCAAGCCCTGCCTGGCAAGATCGCGCATAGTGGCGAGCACCTCGCCGACCAACTCCGGATCGAGCGCCGACGTCGGCTCGTCGAAGAGCATCAATTTCGGGCGGATGGCGAGCGCACGGGCGATGGCGACGCGCTGCTGCTGGCCGCCTGAAAGCTGGCGCGGATAGGCGTCGATCTTGTCGGCGAGACCGACACGGGTCAGCAGTTCGCGGGCGTAGCCGATCGCTTCCTTGCGGTTCTCCCGGTGAACGCCGACCGGAGCCTCGATGACGTTCTGAAGGGTCGTCATGTGTGGATAGAGATTGAACTGCTGGAACACCATGCCGATCTTGCGCCGCTGCGCCGCGATCGCCCGATCGGAGAGCTTGTCGAGACGGCCGTCGTGCAACCGGTAGCCGATCTGCTCGCCGTCCACCTCGATCGCCCCTTGGTCGATCGCCTCGAGATGATTGATGCATCGCAGGAAGGTCGACTTTCCGGAGCCGGACGGTCCGAGAACGACCACCACCTCGCCAGGCGCGACGTCCAGGTCGATGCCCTTCAGCACCTCGAGCGGGCCGAAGGCCTTGTGAACGTTGCGCGCCCGGACCAAGGGCGTGTCATGCGCGCTCATTGGCGGCCTCCAGGGTGGCGGTCGCCGTCTTCTCGCGGGCGCCGCGGTCGCCGCGGCTGTAATGGCGTTCGATCGCGCCCTGCGCGACATTGAGAACCGAGGTGATCAGCAGGTACCAAAGCACCGCAACCATCAGCAGCGGAATGATTTCGAAGGTGCGGTTGTAGATCGACTGCACGGAGTACAGCAGGTCGGCCATGGCGATGACGCTGACCAGCGACGTCGCCTTGATCATGCTGATCAGCTGATTGCCGGTCGGCGGCACGATCGAGCGCATCGCCTGCGGGATGATGATGCGCCGCAGGGCCCGCGCGCGGGTCATGCCGAAGGCTTCAGCCGTTTCGGCCTGCCCCTTGTCCACCGACAGCAGCCCACCACGAATGATCTCTGCCATATAGGCGGCCTCATTCAGCGCCAGACCGAGGATAGCGGCCGTCAAAGGCGTGATCAGGTCGTTGGTGTTCCAGCTCGCAAAACCGATGGAAATGCGCGGAAACAGCGTCGAAAGATTGTACCACAGGATGAGCTGCACCAGCAGCGGCGTTCCCCGGAAGAACCAGATGAACAGTCCGGATAGAAAAGATGCCAGCCTGTCTTTCGACATGCGCGCGATGGCGAGCAGCAGGCCGAGCACGATACCCAGGATCATCGCCACGACCGTCAGGCCGAGCGTTACGGAAAGCCCCTGCATGACCGTCGGATCGAAGAAATACTGGGCGACGACTGGCCAACCGAAATTCGGGTTGACCGCGACGATATAGGCGAAGCCGGCCGCCACGGCGACGGTGAACGCCCAGAGCGCCAGCCGGACAAGCGGAAACGGCCGGTGGGCTCGCTTGACATCGCGCAGAGCGTCGTCGGGACGTCGCGGCACCTCGGACGCGTAGGCAGCGGTCGCGTCGGTCATGGCAGCCTCTACTGTCCCTGGTTGATGCCGGGCGCGTCGATCATGTTCTTCTCGAGACCCCACTTCTTCATCACCGCGGCGTAGGTGCCGTTCTTCATCAGGATCTTGAACGCGTCGAGTAGTACACCGCCCAGCGGCGAGCCCTTCTTGACGACGGCGCCTTGATAGATGTCCTTGAAGCCATTGGCCTGGCCGACACCTGAAAGTTCCAGTTGGCCCTTCGCCTGCTCGACGAAATAGGTCAGTGGCGCCTGCGAGGAGAAGAATGCGTCGGAGCGCTTCGACCGGACGGCCAGTATCGAGCTCGGCTGGTCGGTGAAGGATTGCACCTCGACGGCCGGCTTGCCGCCCTCGGTGCATTTCTGCGCCTGCTGCTTGATGACCTTTTCGGCTGAGCCACCCGACATCACGGCGATGCGCTTGCCGCACGCCGTGTCGAGCGAGGTGATGCCTTGCGGATTGCCCTTCTCGACGGCGAAGACGACGTATTCGCGCACCCAATCGATGAAGTCGTTGGATTTCTGGCGGTCGGGATAGTCGCCGACAGGTCCCATCGCGAACTGATAACGGCCGGCATTGATGCCGCTCAGCAAGGCCGGCAAGCCGGCGACCGAGGCATGATCGACCTCGACGCCGAGCAGCTGGCCGATAGCGTCGGAAATGTCCTTGGTCGCCCCCGACAGTTCGGTGCCGGTGACGATCTCATAGGGCGGGAACGAGCCGTTGTTGACGGCCGTGATCTTTCCCGCCGTGCGGATCTCTTCCGGCAGCCGGGCCCGCAAATCCTCGTTGACCGATTGCTTCTGGATATCCTGGGCAAAGCTGGCCTGCGCCAGCATGGTGACGAGCGAGGCGAATATGAAGCTGATTGTCCTCATGGCATTCTCCTGTTCTTCGTTGCGCGTTGTCAGGCTGCGGTGGCCCGCGACCTGGCCTCAAAAGGAAACAGGGCTTCGGCGGAAATCGGTTCCGTCAGAATGCCCTGGGCATGTAGTTCGGTAGCGAAATCCTCGACCATGCGTCGATTGGCGGGCAGGCCGCTGGCGTTCCAGGAGGCAGGCAGGTCGCGCCCCGCATGAAGCAGCTCCTCGAGGATCCAGGGCGAGGTGTCGGCATATTTGCGGCGCTTACCCGTCCAGACGCGCTGGCTTTCGTCGATCAGCCTGGCGAGCTCCTGCGGCAGCCACGGGTGTTGCCTGGCCATTGCGGCCTTGACGGCAACCAGATGCATGCCCGGCACATAACCGACGTCGGCGAAATAGGCGCGTTCGGCCGCGCGAAAATCGCGCAGCACTTGCCGGAAGCCGGAAGCCGGGCCGAAAAAGCCGGCCGGCATGAAGGGTGTGAAAACGGCGTCCAGCTCGCCTTGCGCCAGCAGTTCCATCATCGGGCGCTCGCCCGGTGCTGCTTCGATACGACCCGGCCTGCCGAATCCCTCGAGGCGGTCGGCGACCGGGTGCTCGGATGTCAGCCTGCCGGCAAACCAGTAGGCGTCCTCGACACCGACGCCTTCGCGGCGAAGTGCCGCCCGCGTCCATGTGTTGCCGGAATCGCGCCAGCCGGTGACGCCGATGCGTTTGCCGGCAAGGTCGGAGAGCCGTTCCAGCGGACTGTCCTCGACCGTGATGATGCAGCGGTGGCGGAAGCCGCGCATGATGAAGCACGGTATTCCAACCACCGTATCGACGCCCGACGCCATGGCCGACACATAACGGCTGAATGAGACCTCCGCCGCATCGTAGTTCGGATCGGTGCCGAGATCCGGGATCAGCGTGGCGACACGGTCGACCTTCACCGACAGGCGGCTCGAAGTGACGTCACCCAGGACCAAGGGAGTGAGGTAGTCCCAATCGCGGGTGGCTATGGTGATGGAGACGGGCGTGGTGGAGGCGGGCATCGGCATGAACTTCAAAGCTATGTTTGACCGGCGATTGGTAAATGTTTATTTTTGGCCGATCAAATGTTATTATGTTACTGAACATTCACACTGACAGTCGTTGATTCGATGGATTTCGATGCAGGATGGTTCGCTGAACGCCTCGGTGACCGCACGACGCGCGGCATCGCGCGCGAGACCAGCGCGCTGATCAGGAGCGGCGCGCTGCCTGTCGGCGCAAAACTTCCGCCGGTGCGCGATCTTGCCTATGTGCTCGGCGTCAGCCCGGCGACGGTCTCGCAGGCGTGGAGCGAGTTGCGGCGCTACAAGATCATCGGCGGCCGCGGACGCAACGGAACCTGGATCATGGGCAACCGCTTTGCCGCCCGGCCCGAGCGCCACATGAGCGGCGGCAATTACGGTGCGGACATTCTGAACCTGGCGATCGCGGAGCCCGATGTGAAGCTCTTGCCGCCGCTCGACATCGCGCTGGCGCATGGCGCGCGCGCCGAAAAGCTCAACAGCTACGACCGGGTGCGCATCCTGCCCGAGCTGGAGGCCGCGGTGCGCCCGTCATGGCCGTACGATCCCGGCGCGTTCCTGGCCACCAATGGCGGTTACAACGCCATCTACACCTTGCTGCATGCGCTGGTCCCGACGGGGGCGCCGGTGGCCATCGAGAATCCGACGGCGCTTCGCCTGCTCGACATCCTCGAAGATCTCGACGTGCCGATCATCCCGGTGGACTGCGACAGTGACGGCCCCTTGCCCGACGCGCTCGCCAACGCTCTGCGGCAGCGGCCGGTCGCGTTCCTGTTCCAGCCGCGCGTCCATTCGGTGACCGGCGCCTGCATGTCGTCGGCGCGGCTGGAAGTCATCGGCGACCTGCTCGCCGGCACCGACGTGCTGATTGTCGAAGATGACGGCGTTGGCGATATTGCCGATGCGCCGGGCATTTCGCTTGGCCGGCGTTTTCCCGATCGCGTCGTCCACATCCTGTCCTATTCCAAGACCCATGGCCCGGACTTGCGGCTCGCCGTCCTGTCCGGATCGGCGACGATCGTCGAACAGATCCAGTCCTATCGCAGCTTCAGCTCGGGATGGACCAGCCGCATCCTGCAGGCCGCCACCGCCTGGCTGCTGCAAGACCCGGCCACGGCTGTCTTGGTCGAGCAGGCGAAGGAAGTGTACCGCCGCCGTCGCGAACGGCTCGCCGGCGAACTGGCGAAACGCAATGTCGGGATCGACGCCGGACACGGTCTCAGCGTCCTCATTCCGGTTGCTTCGGAACCTTACGCAATGGTCACGCTGGCTGCCCACGGCATCGCGGTCCATGCCGGGGCGAAGTTTTCGACCGGGAAGACCAGTGCCGTGCGCGTCGCGACCAGCATCTTGAGCGAGGAGCACCTCGAGCACGTCGCAAATTCCCTGGCGCTGGCGGCCGACCCGGCGCGGGACGTTGTCTGAGGCAAGGCAATCGTCGTTCGGACTTGCCTACTCCGCCGCCACGCCCTTCACCTCGAGATAGCTCTCCATCGAATCGTCCATCGCCTGCAGCCAGGGCGTATGGTGCAGCGGCGCCATCGTGCCGGTCATCAGCGAGCGGTAGGCATGGTCGCGGAAGCCCATGATGTCTTCCGCCTTGTGGTGCTCCCATTCCATGAAGGTCTGATTGACGGCCTCGACGTCGAAGCCGGGATAGTCGGTCTGCTCCATCAGCTCCCTGGTGTAGTCGCCCTGGAACCAGATCATCTGCTCGGCGTCTTCCAGTGCCTCCTCACGTGCCCGCCATTTGCTGCCGTGCTCGGCCATCGCTTCGGCCGACGGCAGCTTGATGCGGCCCATGATGACGTCGCGGGCGAACCAGGCCTGCGCGTCGAACATGTTGAAGGTGTAGAACTGGTCCTGCATGCCGATATAGGACAGCTTCGGGTTTTTCTCCCAGACGACGCCCTCGTAGAGCCCGTCCGGCCACATGCGGTTGGCGGTCTTCAGCTTCAGATCCTCGGTGAGGAACGGGAAGGAGTGGAGATAGCCGGTGCACAGGATGATGGCGTCGACGTCTTTGGTGCTGCCGTCCTTGAAATGCGCGGTCTTGCCGACGACCTTCTGCAGCAGCGGCACTTCCTTCCAATTCTCCGGCCATTTGAAGCCCATCGGCTTCGAGCGGTAGCTGGAGGTGATCGATCTGGCGCCGTATTTGTAGCATTGCGAACCGATGTCCTCGGCCGAATAGGAACGGCCGATGATCAAGATGTCCTTGCCCTTGAATTCCATGGCGTCGCGGAAATCGTGGCTGTGCAGGATACGGCCGTTGAAGGTCGAGAAGCCCTCGAAATAGGGAACGTTGGGCACGGAGAAATGCCCCGAGGCGACGACGACATTGTCGAATTCTTCCGAATAGGTGACGTCGTTGGTGCGGTCATGCGCGGTGACGGTGAACTTCTTCGTTGCGTCTGAGAAAGTGACCATGCGCACCGGGCTGTTGAAGCGCACCCATTGGCGCACGCCGGATTTTTCGACGCGGCCCTTGATGTAGTCCCACAGCACCGCGCGTGGTGGATAGGAGCCGATCGGCCGGCCGAAATGCTCCTCGAACGTGTAGTCGGCGAATTCGAGGCATTCCTTCGGGCCGTTCGACCAGAGGTAACGGTACATCGAGCCATGCACGGGATCGCCATGCTCGTCGAGGCCGGTGCGCCAGGTATAGTTCCACAGGCCGCCCCAGTCGGACTGCTTTTCGAAGCAGACGATCTCGGGAATGTCGGCGCCCTTGTCGGCAGCCGACTTGAAGGCCCTGAGCTGGGCCATGCCGGACGGCCCGGCTCCGATGACGGCAACACGATCTTTCATTCCGGGCCTCCCGATCTCATTTCCCTAGCGAAACAAATTTCACTGACAGGACAGTAATTGCCCCTTCGATGCTGTCAACTGGCCTTGTCGCGAAACCCTCGTTTCGCCGAGCCGGATTTCCAAGCGACGCAGTGCCTGGGGCGAAATCCAGACATTGCGCAATTCGACACGGGTGGCTTGCCGTGGCAGTTGCGCTTCTGTATCGGCACCGAATATGTTCACCGAGAGTGAAATGAATCGGCAGGGTCCGGGGTGGCGAAATGGCGAAAAAAGCGACCAGTCTGAAGCATGATGCCGGCGCCGCCGCCGGCAAAGCCAAGCAGTCGGCCGGCGCAATCGATCCGCGCAAGATACGCGCGCCGCTCACCCAGAACCCGCACGCCATTCGCGACACCCGCGAAAAAGTGCTGGAAGTCGCGATCGGCCGCGAGGTGCGGGCATTCCGTAAAAAGCTCGGCATCACCGTCGCCGATCTGGCGGTCGCCACCGACATTTCGCTTGGCATGCTGTCGAAGATCGAGAACGGTATCACCTCGCCGTCGCTGACCACGTTGCAGGCGCTGTCACGGGCGCTCGGCGTTCCCGTCACCGCCTTCTTCCGCCGCTTCGAGGAGGAGCGCAGTGCCGTCTTCGTCAAGGCCGGCGAAGGGCTCGACGTCGAGCGCCGCGGCACGCGCGCCGGACACCAGTACAATCTACTCGGCCATATCGGTTCCAACACCAGCGGCGTCGTCGTCGAACCCTATCTGATCACGCTGACCGAGGATTCCGACGTGTTTCCGACCTTCCAGCACGAAGGCATGGAATTCCTCTACATGCTGGAAGGCGAAGTGGTTTATCGGCACGGCAGCAATCTCTACCCGATGAAGCCGGGCGACAGCCTGTTCTTCGACGCCGACGCGCCGCACGGGCCGGAAGTGCTGACCGTTCTGCCGATGCGCTATTTGTCGATCATTTGCTACCCGCAGAGCGCGGGGTGAGAGTTCGATCTCCCCTTGGTCGCCTCGTGAGGGAGATCGGCGGCTTCGCGACGGCTACTCTTTGCAGCATTGGGGATTGGCGAAAGCCGAAGTGACATTCGATCTCCCCCCTTGAGGGGGAGATGTCCGGCAGGACAGAGGGGGGCGAACCGCGATGACGCATAATCTAGTATCCGCCAACAACCGCCGCAATGCGCGCAAGATGCACAAGGTGATGACCGATGCCGAACTCAAGCTTTGGAATGAGATCAGGGCACACAGGTTGATGGGACTGGGATTTCGACGCCAGATGCCTATCGCCGGCCATGTCGTCGATTTTGCATGCCCGGACAAAAAGCTGATCGTCGAGCTTGATGGTTCCCAGCATGGCCAGGCCGAAACGTCGGAATCGGACGCTGCAAGAACCGCGAAGTTCGAAGCGCTGGGCTGGACGGTCCTGCGCTTCTGGAACGACGATGTCATTCGCGATATCGACAATGTCTGTCAGCATGTCGTGATCGTGGCTGGGCTGGGCGGCGCGTCGTGAGCTTCGCGGAGGCGCTGGGGTGGAGATTGGGCAAGGCCGGCGCTCCACGGCGCCCCCCTCTGCCCTGCCGGGCATCTCCCCCTCTAGGGGGGAGATTGGCTGCTTTAGGGCAGCGCCAACAGGGGCAAGAAAAACTCAATCCGGCCCAAACCCCGGCGACGTCGCACTGCCGTCATCCAACTTCGACAGCCATTCGACCAGCGTCGCGCGGTAGCGCGTCAGGCCCTTGTAGTTGGCGAGCTCGTCGGGCAGGTCGCGGATGACGCGGTGCAGGCGCCTTGCCCATTTCGGCTGCGTCACCAGCTCGTCCATCTTGATCAGATAGCAGCGGATCGGAAAGACGATCGCGTTCGAGCGCGGCAGTCGCCAGAAGCTCTGCAGCTCGACGCGCAGATGGACCTTGTCGCCGACATTTTCCGGCGTCACCGTGGCGCGGTCCGGGCCCCATTTGTGGTAGTTTTCCGGGCTGGTGTCGAGGCGCGGATTGATGGTCATCGTCCAGTTCAGCCGGCGTGCCGGCTTGCCCTGCTGGATGTTGGTGAGGAACTTCAGCGCCCGGACGAAGATGCCCTTCTCATGCGCCAGCGGCACCGGCGCGTGCCATTCGAAGAAGTTCATGCCGATGTCGAAATCGAGCGACCAGTCGGCCTGGGTGGTGACCATGCCGGCATCCATCCACAGATTGCCGTCGCGCTGGTCGAGGATGCAGAAATCGCCCTGGCTCTGACGCGTGATGTACTCCATCGGCCCATAGGGCAGCGTCGAGACGTCGCCGAAGGTGAAGCTGTCGTCGATGCCGAGCGGCCGGTTGATCCAGCGCCAGCGGTCGCCGTCGCGCGTCAGCGTGAAATGCTCGGGATAGCCGGAAGCCTGCTGCTCCATCAGCAGTTCGAGCAGGTCCCAGCCGGCCAGCGTCATGTGCGGCAGCGACTGGCAGCGCAGCGGGTCTTCGGCCAGCACCAGCGCGCGGTCCTGCATCTCGGCGACATAGTGCTCGTCGACGTCGATCAAATTCTCCAGCACGCTGCCCTTCGGCCCGACGACATGCGGCTCGATATTGACCGCATACATGTAGCTGTCTTCATGGAACGGGAATGGAAACCGCCTGATGTGCTCCGGGCTGTTCCGGAAGGTGAAGTCGTCGCGGAACGTTTCCTTGCGAAAGGTGATGCCCAAGCTCGCCTCCTATCTTTCCAGCACCAGCGACCGGCCCTCGAAGCGCGAGACGCAGGGCATGATCTTGCAGCCCGAACGGTGGTCTTGCTCGCTCAGCCAGTGGTCGTTGTGGATGAATTTGCCGTCATGCGAAATCACGCTGGTCTCGCACTGGCCGCAGACGCCGCCGCGGCAGAGATAGGGCGGATCGACGCCGGCCGCCTCGATCGCCTCGAGCAGGCTCTGCTGCTCGTCGACGCGGATGGTCTTGCCGCTGAGCGCCAGCGTCACGTCGAAGGGCGCGCCGGGTTGCGGTGCCGCGAAATGCTCGAAATGCACGGTCTCGGCAGGCCAGCCGAGGGCGGCGGCGCGGTCACGCACCCAGCCGATCATGCCAGAGGGGCCGCAGACATAGAGATGCGTGCCGAGCGGCTGCGACGACAGCAGCCGGTCGAGCTCGATGCGCTCGTCGCGATCGTCGTGATAGAGCCTGATCCGGCGGTCGTAGCGCTCTCTCAGCAGATCGGCATAGGTGCCGAGCGAAGCGGTGCGGCAGGTGTAGTGCAACTCGAACTTGCCGCCCTCCGCCGCCAGCTGCGCGGTCTGCGCCATGAACGGGGTGATGCCGATGCCACCGGCCAGCATCAGATGCTTCCTGGCGCGCAGATCGAGCGAGAACAGGTTGACGGGGTAGCTGACCACCATCTCCGTGCCCGGCCTGACCTGCCGGTGCATGAACAGCGAGCCGCCGCGGCCGGCGTCGTCGCGGCGCACCGAGATGGTGTATTCGCGGGTGTCGAGCGGCGAGCCCATCAACGAATAGGGATTGAGCCTGGTCCGCTCGCCATCGCGCATCTCGACGACGACATGGGCGCCGCCGGAAAAGGTCGGCAAGAGCTGGCCGTCGCGCCTGCGGAAATGAAAGCGCGTGACCAGCTCGTTGACCGGGACGACATCGCTGACGACGACGTCGAGCTTGGTGGTGCCGGTGCTCATCGAAAGACCTCCTCGATCGGACGAATTTCGCTGCGGTCCTCGGCGTTGATGCAGACGCCCTGAAAGGCGGCGAGCCGCCGCGAATAGTGATCGCGCACCAGAAGCAGCAGGCCGCAATGCGAACAGGTCGCCGGCTGCGTCGTCACGTTCTCGGTGATGCCCTTGCAGTGGACGCACTGCATGCGGCGCGCCAGCGAGCCGCGATGCTCGGTCTGGATCGAGATGTGGTCGATGCCGGCTTCGAGCGCCGCCTGCATGGCCTGGCCGATCAGCCCTTCGGTGCCGGCGAGATAGAGCCTGAGGCCCATATGCGCGTTGGCTAGCGTCTGCTTCAGCCGCGGCAGGGCGCTGGCGAAGGAATGACCGAGGTAGAACTGCGCCGGCTTCAGCGCTTCGAGCGTATCGACGTATTTGCCGTCGCGGCCGGGAATGAAGATGATGTGGGCGCCGCCGAAGAAGTCCGCCGGTGCCTTGGCGGCCAGATCGGCAATCGCCAGCGCTCCCTCTGCATCGGCTACGAAAAGATGATACTTGCCGGGCTGCGGAGACAGGGTTCCATAGACCGGCCGGCTGATGATGCTTTTCGCTGCCATACCCGCAGTATGCCTCAGCCTTTCGCCGTGCGCTTGGTCTTCTTCGGATCGTCGAACGGAAGCGGCTCGGCGGTTGCGCTGATGGCGCCGCTCTTGTTGCGGATCTCGAGCCTGGTGCCTTGTACCGCGCAGTCGACGTCGAGCCGGGCGATGCCCATCGATTTTTTGACCAGCGGCGAATACATGGCGCAGGTCACCACGCCGACCTTTTTGCCGTCGCGATAGACTGGCGCGCCCTCGTCGGCCGGCTCCTTGCCTTCGAGCAGCACGCCGAAGATCTTGAAGCGCTCCTTGCCCTTGAGGCGATAATGCTCCTCGGCGCCGCGAAAGCCTGTCTTGCCGGGGCTGACGGTGAAATCGAGGCCGAGCTCCCACAGCGTGTCGCCGGGGCCTTCGTTCTCGAACGGGTATTTCTGCGAATTGTCGTAGGGGTAAAACAGCAGGTAGCTCTCGACGCGCAGCATGTCGAGCGTGGTGAAGCGGCACGGGATGATGCCGGCGCTCTTGCCCTCGTCGAGGATCCTGTCCCAGATCGTGCCGGCGTCCTGGCCACGGCAGAAGATCTCGTAGCCGCGCTCGCCGGTGTAGCCAGTGCGCGAGATCATCACCGGCAAGCCGAACAGCTGCGTCTGCATGTGATGGAAATAGTTGAGGTCGCGAATGCCCGGCACATGCTTTGCCAGATAGTCGACGGCGGTCGGGCCTTGCAGCGAAAGGTCGTGCAGATTGTCATCGAAGCGCAGCGACACGTCACGACCGACCGAAGCGCGCTGCAGCTCTTCATGGCCGGTGCCCGAGCCATGCACCACCATCCAGGAATTCGGGCCGGTGCGGTAGAGGATGCAGTCGTCGGTGAACTTGCCGGCCTCGTTCAGCATGCAGGCATAGGCCGACTTGCCGGGATAGATCTTTTCGACGTCGCGCGTCGTCGCCAGGTCGATCAGGTGCGAGGCGTGCGGCCCGGTGATGTGGACCTTCTTCAAGCCGGACACGTCCATCAGGCCGGCCTTGGTGCGGATGGCGATATACTCTTCGTCGGCGTCCTTGTCGTAGGTCCACGCGGTGCCCATGCCGCTCCAGTCTTCGAGCTTCGAGCCGAGCGCGCGATGGCGGTCCGCAAGGGCCGAAAATCTCCAGGATGCCGTCATCCGCTGGTCCTCCGTTCGAAAAAACTTCTTGCTTTCCCCTGCTCCCTGGCGGGAGCGTTGCCCGAATATTGATCGCAAACGCCGAGAGCCTGCAATACCCGCAAGCAAATAATTTCATTGTCAGGCAAAATCCGGCTGGTCAAACAAACAGTTAACGTTGCGTAAAATCGTCTTGACAATTGCGGAGTTCGGCTTGAAGTTATGAAAAAAATTTCACTCTCTTGAAAGAGAGCGATGGAGGGGAACCGATGTCCGACATGCAGCAGCGCATTGAAGCCCTGTACCGTTCCGACCTTCGTGGATCGGTGCTCCTGATCGTCTGTCTGTGGGCGACGATCCTCTTCGTCCTCTTCATGACATGGCCGTACATCCCCGACGCAGGCATCAAGCTCGTCGTCGCGGTCGCTGCCGCCGCGGTGCTGATCTTCAACACGGCCGCCATCCTGGCGATGGTCAACCACTACAAGGAAGACAAGGACTTCATCTACGGCCTCGACATCAAGAATGCCGACGCTTACCGCAACCGCAAGTCCTGAGGGGGAGACGCATGGCCCGCTACACACCGCCCGAACAGAGCAAGGCCGGACAGGTTTTCGATATCGCCGTCGTCGTGGTCGCGATTTTCGTCGCGCTGTGGCTGCCACTGAAACTGGGGCTGGCAGGGGCGGCAAAATCCATCGACGCGCTCGACGCCAAGACGTGGGAAGCGCTCGGCCAGAACCCGACCATGGCCTCGATCTGGGAAAAGCTCGGCTACACGCCGGAAACCGCGCACGACATCATCCAGAACCGGTTCCACTACATCATCGACTGGCCGACGCTGATCATCATGGCCGCGGTGCTGATCGGCTATTTCATCTTTCTGTTCCGCGCATCGGACCGCGAATACCGCGACGTCATCAACGAAAAATTCGACGACAAATAAACCGGGGAAGCATCGTCATGTGGGTGGCACTCTCTTACGCATGCTGGGGCATCTCGATCGTGCTCGCGCTGTGGATGCTCTACGACTGGTTCAAGATCGACACGACCTTTTCCGAAGACGTGCTGACCTCGTCCAGGGAAGGCGAACTTGAAGCCGTGTCCGAAAAACACCGGATCTGAGTGGGGATTGAACGATGACGGTCACGCTTGAACCGGTAGTGCAAGTGCAAGGCGACAGGGTTTCACTGCTCAGGGTGCTCGGCCCGGCCCATGTCTGGGCACTCGGCGTCGGCATTGTTCTGGTCGGCGAATTCACCGGCTGGAATTTCGCGGCGGACAAGGGCGGCGCGCTGGCGGCGCTGATCGTCTGCTGGATCGTTGGCCTGCTCTACACCTCGGTCGCCATGATCGATTCCGAAGTCACCTCGACGGTCGCTGCCGCCGGCGGCCAATATGCGCAGGCAAAGCACATCGTCGGGCCGCTGATGGCGTTCAACGTCGCGCTGTTCCTAGTCTTTGCCTATACCATGCTCGAAGTGTCGGACGCTATCCTGCTCGGCGACACGATCGTCGCCAAGGCCGGCGTCGAAGGCCTCAACCACAATTCCTTCATCGCCGCGACCATCGTCGTGCTGGCATGGCTGAACTATCGCGGCGTGCTGATGACGCTCAACGTCAACTTCGTCATCACCGCCATCGCCTATGTCTCGATCGTCATCCTGTTCTTCTCGGTCAGCCCGTGGACGCAAGGCGCCGTGCTCAAGCTGAACGAGCTGGTCACCCCCGGCAACGCCCTGCCCTATGGCTGGATCGGCGTCATCGCCGCCTTCCAGTTCGGCATCTGGTACTATCTCGGTATCGAAGGCACCACGCAGGCGGCCGAGGAAGTGCGTTCCCCGGCGCGCTCGCTGCCTTACGGCACGATGGCCGGCATGATTACGCTTTTGATCGCCGCCGCCATGACCTGGTATGTCTGCGCCTCGCTGATGCCCTGGGAATATCTCGGCATCACCTATTATCCGCTTTGGGACGCGGGCAAGCTGACCGGCAGCCCACTGCTGGAAAACCTGCTGTTCGTCGCCACGCTGCTTGCGGCACTTGCTTCGGCCAATGGCTGCATCAACGACGCCGCGCGCGCCTGGTTCTCGCTCGGCCGCGACCGCTATCTGCCGACCTGGTTCTCGGCCGTGCATCCGAAATACCGCACCCCCTACCGCTCGATCCTGTTCCTGCTGCCGATCGCGCTCGCCTTTGCCTTCATCGCCGACCTCAACCAGGCGATCACCTTCTCGATCCTGTCGGGCGTGCTGCAATACACCTTCATGAGCATCAACATCATCATGTTCAGGAAGAAGTGGCCGCTCGGCTCGATCCGCCGCGGCTACACCCATCCGTTCCATCCGCTGCCGGCGATCGTGCTGTTCTGCCTTTGCGTGGTCACCTTCTTTGCGATCTTCCTCGGCTTCGGCTCGCAGCTGATCGCCATGGTCGCCTTCTACTTCCTGATCTCGCTGTGGTTCCATTTCTACCGCTACAGATTCGTGCGCCGCGGTGCCCAGTTCACCATGCCGTGGCCGAAACCGCAGGGGTACTGACAGGAGTAAGGAGGCTCACCCCAAAACGCAATCGCATATGGGAAAGTGCCCCCTCACCCGGATTGCCAACCGAATTGCGAAGGGCAGTTCGGGGCAATCCGACCTCTCCCCAAGGGGAGAGGAGGTCGCCAGCGTTGATGCCAGCCTCTTCTCCCCAGCGGGGAGAAGGTGGCCGCGAAGCGGCCGGATGAGGGGGACTCCATACGCAATAGCCCTGCTCCAAAACGGGGCGGGCATTTGCGTGACGAGGTGCGTTAGGTGATCTCAGCATTGCTCGCCGGGGCGGTTGCCCTGGCTCTCGTCCTCCACATGACCTGGCTTGCGCGCGCCAATCGCAACAAGGCTTCGACCGCGCTTGCCGCCGACGAAGCGGGACTTCGCGAAATCATTCCCGACGTGGCCAATGTCTCGGACGGCACCGCCGGCGTCGTCACCTTCGCCGGCTCGTGGAACGGCCGGCGGGTGCAGGTACGGACCATCGTCGACACGCTGGCGATCAGGAAGCTGCCGGCGCGCTGGCTGAGCGTTTCGATCAACGAAAAAGTCGCGGTGCCAGGCACTTTCGACATGATGATGCGGCCAGGATCGCCGACGACTTTTTCCAATTTCGATCATCTCGACCATACACTGCCGAAGGCGGCGGGATTTCCAGCCGAGGCGGTGCTGCGGAGCGACCGCAAGGGCGTGCGCTTCCCTGACGCCATTATCGCCGACCACCTCGATGTCTTTGTCGAGGGGCGCGCCAAGGAATTGCTGATCACGCCGAACGGCGTGCGCATCGTCTGGCTGCTGGCCGAGGCCGAGCGGGCGCGCTACGGCGTATTCCGGCAAGCCGAATTCGGCACAGTCAGGCTCGATCCGGGGCTGATCGAGAGGCTGCTGTCGTCGGCTTCGGCGCTGCGCGATGCCATCAATCAAAGCGAACGGCAAGCGGCATGACCAGCCAGATTACCACCTCCCCCGCACCACCGAGCCCCTATCTGGTTCTGGGCGCCGCGATCGTCTTGCCGGCAAGCGGGCATGTCGTGCTCGGCGTGCCGGTGCGCGCCCTGCAGTTCCTGTTCTTCATGGTGATACTGGCCTGGGTCACCGCCAAGATCGCGCCGCCGGATGCCAGCTTCATCGGCCGGCATCCCGGCGGCTTCCTGATCTATGCCCTGTCGATCCTGGATGCCTACAAGATCGCCCGCGTCCGCCATGCCAAATGGGTTCACAATGGCGGCAAGCGCAGCGATAGTGCGGCCGGCAGCGCCTGAGCCGATATGTAACGACAGGAAAATTTTTTTCATACTAATTGAATTCCCGGGACTCATTCGATACATCTCCAAGGGAACAAATCTCGGAGCCTGACATGTGCGGAATCGTTGGACTGTTTTTGAAGGACAAGTCGCTTGAGCCCCAGCTTGGCGCGATGCTGTCGGAGATGCTGATCTCGCTCAGCGATCGCGGTCCCGACAGCGCCGGCATCGCCATCTATGGCGCGTCTTCCAATGAAGCCAAGATCACCATCCAGTCGGCCAAGCCGGAGCGCGATTTCCGCGGCCTCGACACCGACCTCGCCAAGGCGATCGGCGCGCCGGTGAGCTTGGCTGCGAAGTCGACGCATGCGGTGGTCAGGACGACGCCTGCCAAGATCGACGAAGCGCGCGAGGCGATCCAGGCGCTGCGCCCCGACATCCGCATCATGGGCGCCGGCGACGTCGTCGAGATCTACAAGGAAGTCGGCTTGCCGGAAGCGGTCGTCGATCGGTTCGGCGTCCGCGAGATGACCGGCACGCACGGCATCGGCCATACCCGCATGGCGACCGAATCGGCGGTGACGACGATGGGCGCGCATCCGTTCTCGACCGGCGCCGACCAGTGCCTGGTGCATAATGGCTCGCTGTCCAACCACAACAATGTCCGCCGCGAGCTGATCCGCGAAGGCATGACATTCGAGACCGAGAACGACACCGAAGTCGCGGCCGCCTATCTCTCCTCGCAGATGGCGCATGGCAAGAACCTCGGCGAGGCGCTGGAAGGCACGCTGAGCGACCTCGACGGCTTCTTCACCTTCGTCGTCGGCACCAAGAACGGCTTCGGCGTGGTGCGCGATCCGATCGCCTGCAAGCCCGCCGTGATGGCCGAAACCGACCAGTATGTCGCCTTCGGCTCGGAATATCGTGCGCTGACCAAACTGCCCGGCATAGACAATGCGAAGGTCTGGGAACCCGAGCCCGCAACCGTCTATTTCTGGGAGCATTGATCTTATGCCGGCAATTAACCTCTCCAAGGCCGCGCGCGAGCCGGGCCAGGCATCGAGGGTCTTCGACCTGGCCGAAATGTCGCTGCGGGAGCTCAACCAGGCGCTGCACGATCTGGCTCCCGGTTCGAACGAGACCGCCTGGGAGGTACTGCATCCGCGCGGCAGCCATTCGGTCGCCGTCGGCGTCGACCAGCCGGTCGCCATCGATGTCCGCGGCAGCGTCGGCTATTATTGCGGCGGCATGAACGACGGCGGCACCATCACCGTGCATGGTTCGGCCGGGCCCGGCGTTGGCGAAAACATGATGTCCGGCCAGATCGTCGTCAAAGGCGATGCCAGCCAGTATGCCGGCGCCACCGGCCGGGGCGGGCTGCTGGTCATCGAAGGCAATGCGTCGTCGCGCTGCGGAATTTCGATGAAAGGCATCGACATCGTCGTCCACGGCAATATCGGCCACATGTCGGCCTTCATGGCGCAATCCGGCAACCTCGTGGTGCTGGGCGATGCCGGCGATGCGCTCGGCGATTCCATCTACGAGGCGCGGCTCTTCGTGCGCGGCAAGGTCGAAAGCCTCGGCGCCGACTGCATCGCCAAGGAGATGCGGCCCGAACACCTGGAATTGCTGCAAAACCTGCTCGACCGTGCCGGCGTGACCGGCGTCAAGGCGGCGGAGTTCAAGCGCTACGGTTCGGCGCGCACGCTTTACAATTTCAATATCGACAACGCCGATGCGTATTGAGGCAGCATGACCTATCGCAACCCGCCGACGACGCCGCGCAAATCCGCGACCTTCGACGACTATACGCTTTCCGAGATCCGCCGCGCCGCGGCGACCGGCATCTATGATATCAGGGGCGCCGGCGCCAAGCGCAAGCTTCCGCATTTCGACGACCTTCTGTTCCTCGGCGCTTCGATCTCGCGCTATCCGCTCGAAGGCTATCGCGAGCGCTGCGACACCAGCGTCGTGCTCGGTTCGCGCTATGCGAAGAAACCGATCGAGCTGAAGATCCCGATCACCATTGCTGGCATGAGCTTCGGCTCGCTGTCCGGTCCGGCCAAGGAAGCGCTCGGCCGCGGCGCGACGCTGTCCGGCACCTCGACCACCACCGGCGACGGCGGCATGACCGAGGAAGAGCGCGGCCATTCGAAGACGCTGGTTTACCAGTACCTGCCGTCGCGCTACGGCATGAACCCGCGCGATCTGCGCCGCGCCGATGCGATCGAGGTGGTCGTCGGCCAGGGCGCCAAGCCCGGCGGCGGCGGCATGCTGCTCGGCCAGAAGATTTCCGACCGCGTTGCCGAAATGCGCACGCTGCCGAAAGGCATCGACCAGCGCTCGGCCTCGCGCCACCCCGACTGGACCGGGCCGGACGACCTCGAGATCAAGATCCTCGAACTGCGCGAAATCACCGATTGGGAAAAGCCGATCTACGTCAAGGTCGGCGGCGCGCGGCCCTATTATGATACCGCGCTTGCCGTGAAATCGGGCGCCGATGTCGTCGTCGTCGACGGCATGCAGGGCGGCACGGCGGCAACCCAGGAAGTGTTCATCGAAAATGTCGGCCAGCCGACGCTTGCCTGCATCAGGCCGGCTGTGCAGGCGCTGCAGGATCTCGGCATGCACCGCAAGGTGCAGCTGATCGTCTCCGGCGGCATACGCAACGGCGCCGACGTCGCCAAGGCGCTGGCGCTCGGCGTCGACGCGGTGTCGATCGGCACGGCAGCGCTTGTCGCGCTCGGCGACAATGACCCGCGCTGGGAAGCGGAATACAACGAGCTCGGCACCACCGCCGGCGCCTATGACGACTGGCATGAGGGACGCGACCCGGCCGGCATCACCACGCAGGATCCCGAGCTAATGAAACGGGTCGATCCGATTGCGGCCGGACGACGGCTGGCGAACTATCTTAAGGTAATGACACTTGAGGCTCAGACAATCGCCCGCGCCTGCGGCAAGAACAGCCTGCACAATCTCGAGCCCGAGGATCTTGTCGCCTTGACGATCGAAGCCGCCGCCATGGCCGGCGTGCCGCTGACCGGCACCAACTGGATACCGGGCAAGAACGGCTTCTAAGACAAACCAAAATGCCAGTAAGCGAGGAATTATAATGGGGAACGATCTCGCCGCCTTCGCCAAGGAGAAGGGCGTCAAATATTTCATGATATCCTACACCGACCTGTTCGGCGGGCAGCGTGCCAAGCTGGTGCCGGCGCAGGCGATCGCCGACATGCAGCGGGACGGCGCCGGCTTTGCCGGCTTTGCTACCTGGCTCGACCTGACGCCGGCGCATCCCGACATGCTGGCCGTGCCGGATCCGGATTCGGTGATCCAGTTGCCGTGGAAGCCCGAAGTCGCCTGGGTCGCCGCCAACTGCATGATGGACGACAAATCGGTCGAGCAGGCGCCACGCAACACGCTGAAGCGGCTGATCGCCGAGGCCGCCGGCGACGGCATGCACATCAAGACCGGCGTCGAGGCCGAGTTCTTCCTGATCTCGCCGGACGGCAAGACGATTTCCGACGAATACGACACGGCGTCGAAGCCCTGCTACGACCAGCAGGCGGTGATGCGCCGCTACGACGTCATCGCCGAGATCTGCGACCATATGCTGGCGCTCGGCTGGGGCGCCTACCAGAACGACCATGAGGACGCCAACGGCCAGTTCGAGATGAACTGGGCCTTCGACGATGCTCTGGCGACCGCCGACAAGCATTCCTTCTTCAAATTCATGGTGAAATCCGTTGCGGAAAAGCACGGCCTGCGCGCGACCTTCATGCCGAAGCCGTTCCAGGGCCTGACCGGCAATGGCTGCCATGCCCACATCTCGGTTTGGGACAGGGACGGCAAGACCAATGTCTTTGCCGATAATGCGATGGAACTCGGCCTGTCGGCCAAGGGCAGGAATTTCCTCGGCGGCATCATGAAACATGCTTCCGCGCTTGCCGCCATCACCAACCCGACGGTCAATTCCTACAAGCGCATCAACGCACCGCGCACCATCTCCGGCGCCACCTGGGCGCCGAACACCGTGACCTGGACCGGCAATAACCGCACCCACATGGTGCGCGTGCCCGGCCCCGGCCGCTTCGAGCTGCGCCTGCCCGACGGCGCGGCAAACCCCTATCTGCTGCAGGCCGTGATCATCGCCGCCGGGCTCGACGGTGTCCGCTCGAAGGCCGATCCCGGCCGGCGCTACGACATCGACATGTACCAGTTCGGCCATACGGTCGAAGGGGCGCCGAAGCTGCCGCTCAACCTGCTCGACGCATTGCGCGAGTTCGACAACGACAAATCGCTCAAGGCGGCGCTGGGTGAGGAATTCTCGTCGGCCTATCTAAAGCTCAAGCAACAGGAATGGAATTCCTATGCTTCCCACTTCACCCAGTGGGAGCGCGACCACACGCTCGACATCTGATCCGGAATTGTTGCACGCCCGGCGCGAAACAGGTTCATGAAATACTCGATCTTCTCCCTCGCCCGGGCGGCATTTTCCGGCCACAAGAACTGGCAGCGCACCTGGCGCGACGCCAGCCCGAAGAGCCACTACGACGTGCTGGTCATCGGCGGCGGCAGCCATGGACTGGCGACGGCATGGTTCCTCGCCAGCGAGTACGGCATCAGGAATGTCGCGGTGCTGGAAAAAGGCTGGATCGGCTCCGGCAATGCCGGCCGCAACACCACCATCATCCGCTCCAATTACGGGCTGCCCGGCAATACCAGCTTCTACGAGCTTTCGATGAAGCTGTGGGAACGGATGGAGCAGGACCTCAACTACAACACCATGGTCAGCCAGCGCGGCGTCATCAATCTCTACCATTCCGACGCGCAGCGCGACGCCTACGCACGGCGCGGCAACACCATGCGCATCAACGGCATCGATGCCGAACTGCTCGATCTGGCGGCGGTCAGGAAGATGATGCCGTTCCTGAACTTCGACAATGCGCGCTTTCCGGTGCAGGGCGGGCTTTTGCAGCGACGCGGCGGCACGGCACGCCACGACGCCGTGGTCTGGGGCTATGCGCATGCGGCGAGCGCGCTCGGCGTCGACATCATCCAGAATTGCGAGGTGACCGGCTTTGTCCGCGACGGCAACGGCAAGGTGACCGGCGTCGAGACGAGCCGCGGCAAGATCGGTGCGGCCAAGGTCGGCATGGCGGTCGCCGGCTCCTCGTCGCGCGTCGCGGCGATGGCCGGCATGCGGCTGCCGATCGAAAGCCATGTGCTGCAGGCCTTCGTCTCGGAGGCGATCAAGCCGCTGATCCCCAATGTCATGACCTTCGGCGCCGGCCATTTCTACGTCAGCCAATCCGACAAGGGCGGCCTGGTCTTCGGCGGCGACATCGACGGCTACAATTCCTACGCCCAGCGCGGCAATCTGCCTGTCATGGAGGACGTCTGCGAGGGCGGCATGGCGCTGATGCCGATGATCGGCCGCGTGCGGCTGCTGCGCCAGTGGGGCGGCATCATGGACATGTCGATGGACGGCTCGCCGATCATCGACAAGACGCCGGTCGACGGGCTCTATCTCAATGCCGGCTGGTGCTATGGCGGCTTCAAGGCGACGCCCGGCTCCGGCTTGGTCTTTGCCCATCTTCTGGCGCGCGACGAGCCGCACAAGGAGGCGGCGCGCTTCCGCCTCGACCGCTTCCGGCGAGGTGCGATGATCGACGAAAAGGGCCAGGGCGCCCAACCGAACCTGCATTGAAGGCTGGCTGAAGAGCATGCGCATTGTCTGTCCCTTCTGCGGCGAACGCGAACTCGGCGAGTTCACCTATCTGGGCGACGCCAGGCCGGTGCGTCCGGCGGCCGGCTCCTCCGAAGACGAGGTCTTCGACTATGTCTATCTGCGCGACAATGTCGCCGGGCCGATGAGCGAATACTGGTATCATGGCGGCGGCTGCCGGGCCTGGCTGAAGGTCGCCCGCAACACGCTGACGCACGAGATTTCGTCGGTCGAGCCGGCTGCGGGCGTTGGCGCCGCCAAGGTGGGCGCCTGATGGTTGGCCCTGCGCAGACACACCGGCTGGAGAGCGGCGGTCTCATCGATCGCGCCGCGCCGCTGAGCTTCCGCTTCGACGGCAAGAGCTTTGCCGGCTTCCAAGGCGACACGCTGGCCTCGGCGCTGATTGCCAATGGCGTCAAGTTGATCGGCCGATCGTTCAAATACCATCGCCCGCGCGGCATCCTGACCGCCGGGTCGGAGGAGCCCAACGCGCTGGTCGAACTGCGCAGCGGAGCGCGGCGCGAGCCGAACACCAAGGCGACCACGGCCGAACTTTACGACGGGCTCGAGGCCGCCAGCCAGAACCGCTGGCCGTCGCTGCGCCACGATCTGATGGCGGTCAACCAGCTGTTTGCGCCGATCTTCGTCGCCGGCTTCTACTACAAGACCTTCATGTGGCCGGCGAAATTCTGGGAAGCGGTCTACGAACCGGCGATCCGCCGAGCCGCCGGTCTCGGCCGCGCCGCCGGCGTCGCCGATCCCGACCATTACGACAAGGCGTGGGCGCATTGCGACGTGCTGATCGCCGGCTCTGGCCCGGCCGGGCTCGCGGCGGCATTGGCGGCCGGGCGCAGCGGCGCCCGTGTCATCCTGTGCGAGGAAGATTTTGCGTTCGGCGGCCGTCTGCTTGCCGACGGCGGCACCATCGACAGCCTGCCGGCGGCCGAATGGATTTCGCGCACGCTGGCCGAACTCGCAGCACTCCCCGATGTCCGCATCATGAACCGCACGACATTGTTCGGCGTCTATGATGGCGGCACCTATGGCGCGATCGAGCGGGTCAATGACCACCTGCCCTCCCCGCCAGAGCACCAGGTGCGCCAAAGGCTATGGCGGATCGTGGCTAGGCGCTGCGTCGTTGCCGCCGGCGCCATCGAGCGGCCGATCGTGTTTGCCGGCAACGACACGCCCGGCGTGATGGTGGCTTCGGCGATGCGGACCTATGTCGCGCGCTACGCGGCGGCGCCGGCAAAGAGGATCGCGCTGTTCACCAACAATGCGGATGGCTGGCGCACGGTCGAGACCGCGCTCGCCGCCGGATTGCAGATCGCGGCGGTCGTCGATGCGCGCCCGGACGTCTCCGCCGCGCATCGCGCGCTCGCCGCCAAGGCCGGCTTTCCGGTGCTCAGCGGCTCGGTCAACGGGGTCGAAGGCGGCAAGGACGGCGTCCGGAAAATCGCGATCTCGCTGACCGGCGGCGCACGGGCGGAAGTCGAAGCCGACGGGCTTGCCGTCTCCGGCGGCTGGAATCCGGCGATCGGGCTGACCTCCTACCATCGCGGCCGGCCGAAATGGCAGGACGACATCGCAGCCTTCGTCCCGGACGGTGCGCCTCCGGGCATGATGGCCGCAGGCGCCGCCAACGGCGCCTTCGGGCTGGGCGACTGCCTGCGCCAGGGCTTTGCCGCAGGAGCGGCGGCAGCACAGAGTGCCGGGCGCAGCGGCAATGCCGGCACGCCGCCGGTCGCCGACGATGAGGCGTTTTCGCTGACGTCGCTCTGGCATGTCGCCGGCAAGGGCAAAGCCTTTGTCGACTACCAGCACGATGTCACGGCGTCCGACATCGAACTGGCGCAGCGCGAGGGTTTCGAATCGGTCGAGCATCTGAAGCGCTATACGACGCTCGGCATGGCCACCGACCAGGGCAAGACCTCGAACGTCGCCGGCCTCGCCATCATGGCTACGTTGTCAGGCAAATCCATTCCCGAGACCGGCACGACGATCTACCGCCCGCCCTATGTGCCGGTCGCTATCGGCGCCTTCGCCGGCCATCATCGCGACGAGAACTTCCATGCGACGAGGCTGACGCCGTCGCATCACTGGGCAGCCGAACAGGGCGCGGTGTTCGTCGACACCGGCCTGTGGAAGCGCGCGCAATGGTATCCGCGCGCCGGCGAAAAGGACTGGCTGGAATCGGTGACGCGCGAGGTCAAGGCGGTGCGCTCCGGCGTCGGCTTCTGCGACGTCTCGACGCTCGGCAAGATCGACGTGCACGGCCCGGACGCCGGCGCTTTCCTCGACCGCGTCTACATCAACACCTTCTCCAGTCTTGCCGTGGGAAAAGCCCGCTACGGGCTGATGCTGCGCGAGGACGGCATCGTCTATGACGACGGCACCACCTCGCGGCTGGCCGAGGACCATTATTTCCTGACCACCACCACCGCCAAGGCCGGGCTGGTGATGCAGCATCTCGAATTCTGCCGGCAGGTGCTATTTCCTGAGCTCGACGTCCAGCTCACCTCCGTCTCTGACCAGTGGGCGCAATTCTCGATCGCTGGACCTAGGACCCGGGACCTGCTCCGGGAAATCGTCGATCCGGCCGAGGATCTGTCGAATGAAGGTTTTCCGTTCATGGGGGCGCGCGAGGTATCGCTTCGCGGCGGCACCAGGGCACGGCTGTTCCGCATCTCGTTCTCCGGTGAGATGGCGTTCGAGATTTCGGTTCCCGCCCGTTACGGCGACGCGCTGGTGCGCAATTTGATGCTGGCCGGGAAGCCATTCGGCGTTACGCCCTACGGCACCGAGGCGCTCGGCGTCATGCGCATCGAAAAGGGCCATGTCGCCGGGCCGGAGCTGAACGGCACGACGACGGCCGCCGACCTCGGCCTCGGCAAGATGATGTCGACCAAGAAGGATTTCATTGGCCGCGTCATGGCCGGGCGCGAGGCGCTGGTCGCGCCGGACCGGCAGGTCGTCGTCGGGATCAAGCCGGTCGACAAGACGCGCCGCCTGCGTTCCGGCGCGCATATTATCCCGAAGGGCGAGACGCCCGGTCCCGCCAACGACCAGGGCTACGTCACCTCGGTCTGCTTCTCGCCGGTGCTCGACCAGTGGATCGGGCTTGGCCTGGTCGAGCGCGGCCGCGAGCGCATCGGCGAGATCGTCCATGCGCATGACCCGCTGCGCGGCGAGGACTACGATGTCGAGCTGTGCAGCCCCGTCTTCTACGATCCGGATGGAGGGCGCCAGCGTGGTTGAGTTGTCCTGGATTGCCCGCAGTCCGCTGGAGAAAGCGCTCGTCGTCGGCGCCCATGGCGCGCGCGGCACCGAGGCCGGCGTTTGGCTGACGGAAATCCGCAATTTCGACCTGATCCAGGTGATGGCGCGGCGCGGCAAAACGGCGGAGCTGGCAAAAGCTGCCCAGGCCCGTTTCGACGTTGCCGCACCGGAAACGCCCAAGGCGGTCCAAGTTCCCGACGCTACGCTGATCTGGTCGGGACCGGATCAGTTCCTCGTCCTGTCGAAAGGCGCCAAGCACGCGATCGAACCGCTGAGCCAGGCGTTCTCGCAATCCGCCTCGCTGTCGGACCAGTCGCATGCCCGCGTCCTGATCAGCGTTTCGGGAGAAAAGGCGCGCGCGATGTTGGCCAAACTGTCGTCGTTAGACCTGCACCCGGCGGCGTTCCCGGCCGGCACCGCTGCCGCGACATCGATCGACCATACCAGCGTCAATCTGTGGCGCGGCCATGACCGGCCGGATAGGCAGGCGGTGTTCAATCTCCTGGTGTTCGCGACGTTTGCCGAAAGCCTGTGGCACACGATGCTCGATGCCGCCGCGGAGTATGGCGTCGACATCGGGCATTCCGAGGAATTGGCATAGCCTTGGCGCGTCTTCCCTTCTCCCCTTGAGGGAGAAGGTGGATCGGCGCGCAGCGCCGAGACGGATGAGGGGTGTTCCAGCGGAGTGAGAGGCTGGCGTTCCCTGGAACACCCCTCATCCGTCGCCTTCGGCGACACCTTCTCCCCCAAGGAGGCCTTTGCACAGAATCGGATTGGTGATTCTGTGGCGTGGTCGCTACGGGAGATTCGCGGATGGTTGATCGTGTGCTTGGTCA